>CAMXUZ010000122.1 GCA_947251855.1 uncultured Ruaniaceae bacterium | reverse complement strand
CTTCCCGGGCCAACTGCACCTGTTCGGCGACCCGCGCGGGGGCGGTACCGCCAGTGGAGTCGCGAGATGCGAGCGAGCCTTCGACGCTCAGCACCTCCCGTACGCGCGGGGTGAGTTCCGCCGAGACCTCCGCGAGGTCGGCGTCGGTGAGATCCCAGAGCTCGATGCCTCGTTCTTCGCACACGCGAACGCACGCGCCAGCGACCTCGTGGGCCACCCGGAACGGGGTACCCTCCCGGACCAGCCATTCGGCGATGTCGGTCGCGAGCGCGAATCCTTGGGGGGCGAGCTCGGCCATCCGCTCGGGGTGGAACGTCAGCGTAGCGATCATCCCGGCGACGGCCGGGAGAACGAGGCTGAGGTTGTCGACGGCGTCGAAGACCGGTTCCTTGTCTTCCTGCAGGTCCCGGTTGTATGCGAGGGGAAGCCCCTTGAGCGTGGCGAGCAACCCGGTCAGATCCCCGATGAGGCGGCCGGCCTTTCCGCGCGCGAGTTCCGCGACGTCGGGGTTCTTCTTCTGCGGCATGATCGAGGAACCGGTGGAGTAGGAATCGTCCAACGTGACGAAGGAGAACTCCTTGGTCGCCCATAGGATGACCTCTTCGGAGATGCGCGAGAGGTCGACGCCGATCATCGCCGTCACGAAGGAGAATTCCGCGACGAGATCCCGTGCGGCGGTGCCGTCGATGGAGTTCTCGGTCGTGCCGGCGAAGCCGAGTTCCTTCGCGACCGCGACCGGGTCGAGGCCAAGAGAAGCCCCGGCCAGGGCGCCGGAGCCGTACGGCGAAGAGTCCGCCCGCCCGTCCCAGTCGATGAGGCGGTCGACGTCACGAAGGAGCGGCCACGCATGCGCGAGCAGGTGGTGCGACAGGAGAACCGGTTGCGCGTGCTGCAGGTGCGTGCGCCTGGGCATCGCCGCGCTGGGGTGCGCCTGCGCCTGATCGATGAGCGCGGTGACGATGTCGAGGACGAGCCCACCGAGGTGGCGTGCCTCCTCACGCAGGTACATGCGCACGAGCGTGGCGATCTGATCGTTACGGGAGCGCCCCGCGCGGAGTTTTCCGCCGAGTTCCGCTCCGGCGCGTTCGATCAGGCCCCGCTCGAGCGCGGTGTGCACGTCCTCATCCCCCTCCGCGGGCGTGAACGCCCCGGAGACGACGTCGGCTTCGAGCCGGTTGAGGGCGGCGATCATCTCCCCGAGCTCGGCGTCGGTGAGCAGTTCCGCGCGGTGCAGGACCCGGGCGTGGGCCCGGGATCCAGCGATGTCGTGCCGAGCCAGGCGCCAGTCGAAGTGCGTGGATTTGCTCAGCGCCGCGAGGGCGTCTGCGGGACCGCCGGCGAAACGGCCGCCCCACAGACTCAACGATTCATTACTCATCGTCGCCGCCGAGGTTGGTCACGCCCCAGTCCGGACCGTTGCCGAACTTCTCATCGCGCGCTGCCGCGAGTTTGGAGGTGAGTCCGAACAGTTCGATGAAGCCCCGTGCGTGCGACTGGTCGAACGTGTCGCCTTCGTCGTAGGTGGCGAGGTTGAAGTCGTAGAGCGAGGATTCGCTGCGCCGACCGGTGACGGTGGCACGTCCTCCGTGCAGGCTCATCCGAATCTCCCCGGAGACGTACTTCTGGGTGTCGTCGATGAAGGAATCGAGGGAGTTCTTCAGGGGGGAGAACCATTGGCCTTCGTAAACGATGTCGGTCCACCGGTCGGAGACGGTGCGCTTGAACCGGGCCTGTTCCCGTTCCAGGGTGACGTTCTCCAGTTCCTTGTGGGCGGCGATGAGGGTCATCGCGCCGGGCGCTTCGTAGATCTCGCGGGACTTGATGCCCACGAGCCGGTCCTCGACGATGTCGATGCGGCCGATCCCCTGGGCGCCGGCGCGCCGGTTCGTTTCTTCGATCGCTTGCAGCGGGGTGACGGCGACGCCGTCGATCGCCACGGGGATGCCTTCCTTGAAGGTGATGACGATTTCATCCTCGATCGGGGGGAAGGCCGGGTCATCGGTGTAGGAGTACACGTCCTTGGTCGGCGCGTTCCAGATGTCCTCGAGGTACCCGGTTTCGATCGCCCGGCCCCAGACGTTCTGGTCGATGGAGAACGGGTTGGATTTGGTCGTCTCGATCGGCAGGCGGTGCTTCTCGGCGTATTCGATCGCTTTCTCGCGGGTGAGCGCGAGGTCACGCACGGGCGCGATGCAGCTCAGGTCGGGGGCGAGGGAGGTGATTCCCACTTCGAAGCGCACCTGGTCGTTGCCTTTACCGGTGCAGCCGTGGGCGACGGTGGTCGCGCCGAACTGGCGGGCGGCCTGCACGAGGTGCTTGACGATGACGGGCCGGCTCAGCGCGGACACGAGCGGGTAGGCGTCCATGTACAGCGAGTTCGCCTTCAGCGCGGGCATGACGTATTCGTTCGCGAACTCATCGCGGGCATCCGCGACGTAGGACTCCACGGCCCCGCAGTCCAGCGCGCGCTGGCGGATGACGTCGAGGTCTTCCCCGCCCTGGCCCACGTCGACGGCGACGGCGACGACCTCCGCACCGGTTGCTTCACCGATCCAACCAATCGCTACAGAGGTGTCGAGTCCTCCGGAGTAGGCCAGTACGACGCGGTCTTTACTCATGCTTCCTGCTCTTTCTTCGATGGGTGCCCCTCGTCTTCCACCCCGTGCGCGAGGTCGAGGAATCGGGCCGCCAGGTGTTCGCCGCCCGTGGGGTCTGTCGTGATCACTAGGACAGTGTCGTCCCCGGCAATTGTGCCAAGGACATCGGTGAGCACCGACGTGTCGATCGCCGATGCAAGAAATTGTGCCGCACCCGGCGGGGTGCGCAAAACTACGAGATTCGCCGAGGCGTCCGCAGAGACGAGCAGCTCGGTGAGGAGCCGGCCGAGCCGAGCCGTGTGCTCTTCGGCATCCCCCGCCCCCTCGCTCGGGTGGCCGTCATCGGGGACGGCGTAGCGCGGGCCGCCGGCATCGCGCACCTTGTAGGCCCGCAGCTCCTCGAGGTCGCGGGAAACGGTCGCTTGGGTCGCGCTCACGCCGTGCCGGGCGAGGTGGTCGACGAGCTCTGATTGGGAGCGCACGGCGCCTCGGCCCAGGACATCCTTGATGAGCGCGTGCCGGGCAACCTTCGTGCCGGGGATCATCGCTGCTCCAGCAGGAACGCGAGGAGCGCTTTCTGGGCGTGGAGGCGGTTCTCCGCTTCGTCCCACACCACGGACCGCGGCCCCTCGATCGCCTCGGCGGTGATCTCCTTGCCCCGGTAGGCGGGCAGGCAGTGCAGCACGATCGCCTCGGGGGCGCCGGCGAGCAGCGCGTCGTTGACCTGGAAGGGGATGAAGGGTTCCTCTCGTTCGGCTGCCTCACCTTCCTGCCCCATCGAGACCCAGGTGTCGGTGGCGATCGCATCCGCACCGGCGACGGCCTCGCTCGGGGAGGTGAAGACGGCGGCGGAGCCGCCTGTCGTTTCGGCGATCTCCTTGGCGCGGGTGAGGATCTCGGGCGCGGGGTGATACCCGAGCGGCGCGCCGATCCGCACGTTCATTCCCGCGAGTACTCCGCCCAAGAGGTAGGAGCGGGCCATGTTGTTCGCCCCGTCCCCGACGTAGGTGAGGGTCTTGCCGGCGAGGGCGGGGCCGCTCGCGGTGAAGCCCCCGGTGTGCTCGGCGATGGTGAGGAGATCGGCGAGGATCTGGCACGGATGGAACTCGTCGGTGAGCGCGTTGATCACGGGCACGGTTGCGTACCGCGCCATCTCCTCGATGCGGTCCTGGCCGTAGGTGCGCCACACGAGCGCAGAGACCTGCCGGGTCAGCACTCGCGTGACGTCCGCGATCGACTCCCGGGTGCCGATCTGCGCGAGATTGCCGTCGACGACGAGGGGAGATCCCCCCAGTTCGGTGATTCCCACGGTGAACGAGAGCTGCGTGCGCAGGGTCGCCTTGTCGAAGATCACCGCGACGCTGCGCGGGCCGCGGAGCGGCTGCTGAGCGAACCGGTCGGCCTTCAATTCGCGGGCGCGGAGGAGGACGTCCCGCTGCTCGCCCGAGGTGAGGTCGTCGTCTTTGAGGAAGTGCCGCACGTTAATTCCCTTCCGATGCGTCGAGGATTTCCGGCAGCGCCGCGGTGAATTTCGCCACTTGGCCCTCGGTGATGATCAGGGGCGGGGCCAGGCGAACCACGTTGGGTGCGGCGGCGTTGACGATGAAACCAGCATCGAGCGCCGCCGTGACCACGCCTTGAGCGATCGGGGTCGTGAGTTCGATCCCGAGCAGCAGCCCCTCACCCCGGACGCCGGTGATCCGCGAGTCCCTGAGCGCGCTGATCTCCTGCGTGAACTGGTTTCCTCGGGCACGAACGTTGGCCAACAGGTCGTCGCGCTCGATGACGTGGATCGTCGCGAGGCCCGCGGCAGCGGCCATGGGGTTCCCCCCGAACGTGGTGCCGTGGTTTCCGGGGGTGAGCACGCCGTCGGACTTCTCGGTCAGCGTGATCAGGGCACCCACGGGGAACCCGGAGCCCAGGCCTTTGGCGAGGGCAATAGCGTCGGGGCGCGCGCCGCCACCGATCGCGTCAATCTGGTGAGCGAACCAGGACCCGACCCGCCCCATGCCGGTTTGCACTTCGTCGTAAATGAGCAGCGCGCCGTGGGCATCGGCGAGTTCCCGAGCCCGGGCGAGGAAGCCGGGGGGCGCCATCACCACACCCGCTTCCCCTTGGATGGGCTCGAGGACGATCGCGGCGACGTCCTCCCCCATCGCAGCTGTCAGCGCCGCCGCGTCGCCGTAGGGCACGTGTTCGACGCCGCCGGGCAGTGGTTCGAAGGGGGTCTTGTACGCGGGTTTGTGGGTGAGCGCGAGGGCGCCCATGCTCCGCCCGTGGAAGCCGCCTTCCATCGCGATGATCCGCGGCCGGGTTTCCCCGCCGAATTTGCGCGCGAGTTTGAAGGCCGCCTCCATCGCTTCGGTGCCGGAGTTGGTGAAGAAGACCCTGCCCTGGGTGTCCGCCCGGGCATGACGGAGGAGCCGTTCAGCGAGGCTGACCTGGGTGGGGGTGGCGAAGAAGTTCGATACGTGCCCGAGGGTGTTGAACTGCGCTGCGATCGCGCCGGTGAGGGTGGGGTGGGTGTGACCGAGGGAGTTGACGGCGATACCTGCGAGGAGGTCGAGGTACTTGTTGCCGTCGGCGTCCCAGACGTAGGGCCCTTCACCGCGAACGAGCACCCGTTGCGGCGGGCCGAAGGTGTTCATCAGCGCGTGGGTGTAACGTTCCCGCCACTGGGTCTGGGTGACTCCGGTCCCGGAGTGGGCGATATCGGTCATTTGTGGGGAACCTCCGGTTCGATCATCGTGCCCACCCCTTGGGTGGTGAAGATTTCTAGGAGCAGGGAGTGGGGCACGCGGCCATCGACCACGTGCGCCGAGGCCACCCCGCCGCGGACCGCGCGCAGGCACGCTTCCATCTTGGGTACCATTCCCGATTCCAGGTTCGGCAGGATCTGCGCGAGCTCGTCGGCTTTCATCCGGGAGATGAGGGAGGATTTATCGGGCCAGTTCGCGTACAGTCCCTCGACGTCGGTGAGGATGACGAGTTTTTCCGCTCGGAGCGCTACCGCGAGCGCGGCAGCCGCGGTATCAGCGTTGACGTTGAGCACGTCACCGGGGGTGTCGACGTCGGGGGCGATCGTCGAGACGACGGGGATGCGCCCGGCCTCGAGCATTCCGCGCACGATCGAGGCGTTCACGCGGACCACGTCGCCGACGAGCCCGACATCGACGGGTTCGCCGTCCACATCGGCGTGACGGCGACGCGCACCGAAGAGTCCCGCATCCTCCCCCGAGATCCCCACCGCGAGCGCTTCGCGGAGGTTGAGCTGGTTGACGAGCGCGCGCTGGACCTGCCCGGTGAGCACCATTCGCACGACGTCCATCGTCTCCGGGGTGGTGACGCGCAGGCCGCCGCGGAACTCGCTGTCGATGTTGAGGCGGGTGAGCATGTTGTTGATCTGGGGGCCGCCTCCGTGCACGACGACGGGTTTGAGTCCGGCGTATCGGAAGAACCGGATGTCTTCGGCGAACGCCCGCTCAAGATCCTTGTTGACCATCGCGTTGCCACCGAATTTGATGACGACGACCTTGTCGGCGAAGTTCTCGAGCCAGGGCAGCGCTTCGATGAGCGCTGCGGCCTTCTGTTGCGGAGTGGGGTTCATGTGGAGTAGGCGCTGTTCTCGTGGATGTAGTCGTGGGTGAGGTCGTTCGTCCAGATCGTCGCCTCGGCCGCGCCGGCGCCGAGGTCGATGAGGATCTGCACCTCGCGGTGGGCGGCAAGGTCGACGCGCTCACGAGGTTCGTGCGCTCCCCCGCCGCGGCAGACCATGATCCCGTTGATCGTCACGTCGAGGTCGTCAGGATCGAAGGCCGCGACCTCTTCGGGCACGGTTCCCACCTCGGCGAGGATCCGGCCCCAGTTCGGGTCGTTTCCGAAGATCGCGGTTTTGAACAGGTTGGAGCGGCTCACCGTCCGCGCCACCACTTCGGCGGCGGCCTCGGTGTGGGCACCGGTGACGGTGAGTCGGATGTCGTGGCTCGCGCCTTCGGCGTCGGCCACGAGCGCCCGGGCGAGGTCGGCGCAGACCGAGTGCAGGGTTTGCGTGAATTCCTGCGCACTCGGGCGCGCGTCGGCCGCACCGGAAGCCAGGAGCACGACCGTGTCCGAGGTCGACATACAGCCATCGGAATCGACCCGGTTGAAGGTCGTGCGCACCGCTTCGGTCAGCGCCGCCTGGGCCGTCTCGGGGGAGACGGCCGCGTCGGTGGTGATGACGGCGAGCATCGTCGCCATTCCCGGCGCGAGCATTCCTGCGCCCTTTGCCATCCCGCCCACGGTGTAGCCCTCTCCGCGTGCACGGGCTTGCTTGCTGACGGTGTCCGTCGTCATGATCGCCTCGGCGGCGCGCTCGGCGGCCTCCTCGGTGCTGCCGAGTCGGGGGGCGGCGTCGTCGATCCCCGTGAGGAGCCTTTCCATCGGCAGGTACTCGCCGATGAGCCCGGTGGAGGCGACGAGCACGTCCTGGGGGTCGAGGTCGAGGACCCGGGCGGCACGCTCGGCGGTGGCCGCGGCGTCGGCCAGTCCCCGTTCCCCGGTGCACACGTTCGCCCCGCCGGAGTTGAGCACGACCGCCCGAGCGGTGCCGTCACGGATGTGCGCGCGAGAGAGCTTCACCGGCGCACCGACGACCCGATTGGAGGTGAACACTGCGGCACCGGTGCTGTCCGGACCGTCGCTGACGACGAGCGCGAGGTCGGGTTTACCGGAGTCCTTCAAACCGGCGGCGACACCGATCGCGCGGAAGCCGGCGGCTGCGGTGACGCTCATGGCGCGACTCCTTCCGTGCCGAGCCCGGCCCGCTCCTCGAGGCCGAGGGCGACGTTCATCGATTGCACCGCGGCACCGGCGGTGCCTTTGGCGAGGTTGTCGATCGCGCAAACGATGACGACGCGGCCGGCCCGCTCGTCGACGGCCACTTGCACGAGCGCGGTGTTCGCCCCCAGGGTCATCGCGGTGGAGGGCCATTGCCCCTCGGGAAGAAGGTCGATGAAGGGTTCCTCCGCGTAGGCACGCTCCCACGCCTGCCGCACCGCCTCGGCGGGGCCGAGGAGCGGGGCAGTGATCGTGGCGAGGATGCCCCGGGGCATCGGCACGAGCGTGGGTGTGAAGGAGATTCGCACCCGCTCGGCCCCCGCGGCGAGGAGGTTCTGTTCGATTTCGGGGATGTGGCGGTGCACTCCGCCGACCGCGTACGGCACGGCCATTCCCATTCCTTCGGCGGCGAGGAGGTGGGGTTTGAGGGATTTGCCCGCTCCGGAGTAGCCGTTGGCGAGCACAGCGACCACGTCGCCGGCATCCACGACTCCTGCTGCGACGCCCGGTTGCAGGCCGAGGGTCACCGCGCTGACGTTGCATCCGGGCACCGCGATCCGATCCACGCCGATGAGGTCCTCCCGGCCCCGTCCACCGCCGGATTTGAGGAGTTCGGGCATCCCGTAGGGCCAGGCGCCGGCGTAGGGCGTGCCGTAGAACTCGTTCCAGGCCGCCTCGTCCGTGAGCCGGTGGTCCGCGCCGACGTCGATGAGCAGCGGTTCACGCTCCCCCCGGCTCCTCGCGGCGTCGGTCATCGCGGCAGCCAATTCACCCGATGCCCCGTGCGGGAGCGCGAGGAAGACCACGTCGTGGCCGAGGAGGTTCCCGGGGGAGGTTTCCACGAAACGGCGTTCGGCGAGCCCTCGCAGGTGCGGCTGCACGGCGCCCACGGCCTGGCCCGCATTCGAGTGCGCCGTCAGCGCGCCGATCTCGACGTTCGGGTGCCCGGTGAGGATCCTCAGGATCTCTCCGCCGGCGTACCCACTTGCCCCTGCTACAGCTACAGATACAGTCACTCGCATAAATATACACGACGGGGGCGGCCTGCGCGAGCTCGTGTTCTGGTCTCGCCGCGAGAGGTGGAAGAATACCCTTCATGACTGTTCGCACATTGCTCAACGGGGTCGAGGTCTCCGACTACCCCGACCTCCCCGAAGAGGCCCGGCGCGGCAAAGTTCTCCGCGTGACCGAAGTGGGCGAGGAGGTGCTGCACGCACCCTGTCGCACCATCACGGAATTCGGTACCGAGGAACTCCGCACGCTCATCGATGACATGTTTGCGACGATGGCCATCGCCGAGGGGGTGGGGCTCGCGGCGAACCAGGTAGGCGTGGATCTGCGCCTATTCGTGTACGACCTCACCGAGGACGGTGTGCGGCACGTGGGGCACGTGCTCAATCCCACGTGCACGATCGACCGGGAGGAGGGCAACGTCGAAGGCGAGGAGGGCTGCCTCTCGGTTCCCGGTCCGGGCGCCGGGCTGTTCCGGGCGAATCGCGCCTCGCTGACCGGCGTTGACGTCGAGGGCAACCCGGTCGAGCTCTCCGGCGAGGGTTATTTGGCCCGGATGCTGCAACACGAGACCGACCACCTCGATGGCCAGCTCTACATCGACCTCATCTCCAAGCGCGAACGCAAGCGCGTGATTTCTGAGATGCTCGACTTCCGCCCGGAGGTCCTCGCACGCCGCGCGGAGCTTACCGAGGCACTGGAAAAGGAACCGGCCACCTATCCCGATACCCCTCCACTGGAGAAATAACTCGCGTAACCTGGGCGGCATGCACGCCATCGAAGTGAGCGCCCCGGGTGGCGCAGACGCCCTTGAGTACATTTCCACGGACATCCCCGCCGCGGGCGATGGACAGATCGTCGTTCGCACCGCTGGGGCGGGCCTGAACTTCATCGACACCTACATCCGCTCCGGGGTCTATCCCACGCAGTTCCCCTGGCGGCCCGGCTCGGAAGGGGCGGGCGAAGTGGCGGAGGTCGGCGACGGCGTCGAGAAGGTGAAGGTCGGCGATAAGGTCGCCTGGGCGGCCTCCGTCACCGGTTCATACGCCGACTTCGTCGTGCTTGACGCCGAGGACGCGCTTCCCGTACCCGAGGGCATGGACCTGCGGGTTGCCGCGGCACTGCCGCTGCAGGGCATGACGGTGCACATGCTTACCGATGGGGTCGCTCAACTCGGTGAGGGCGACACCGTGTTCATCACCGCCGGCGCCGGCGGGGTGGGCCAGCTCTTCATCCAGTTCGCGAAGTCGCGCGGCGCCCGGGTCCTGACGATGGTGGGCACGCAGGACAAGGCGGATCTCGCGCTCAAGGCAGGTGCCGATCGGGTCTTCATCCAGAAGGACTTCACCGACATCACCGCGGAACTCTCCACCCAGCTGCGGGCGGCCACCGACGGCCGCGGGGTCGACGTCTTCTACGACGGGCTCGGCAAGGTCACCTTCGATGCTGCGGTGGAATCCGTGCGTCGTCGCGGCCTCATCGTTCTGTTCGGCGGCGCGAGCGGCCAGGTGCCCCCCTTCGACCTTCAACGTCTCAACGCTGCAGGCTCGCTCTTCGTCACCCGCCCGACGCTGTGGCACTACATCGCTGATGCCGGCGAACGCAGCCTTCGCTGGTCGCACATCACCCAGGCGGTGCTCGCTGGCGACCTCGACGTGCGAATCGGGGCGGAATTCCCTCTCCAGGACGCTCCCGCCGCGCACGAGGCCCTGGAAGGACGGGCGACGACGGGGAAAGTGCTCCTCATTCCCTGATCTCCAACATTGCGCATTCTTTGCGTAACGTTTTACGTTTTCGATGAATGTCGGTAGTGTGTTTTGACTATTCGGGCGTATGCCTGGAGGAAAGAATACATAAGGAGATCCAAAAATGGCTGACATCGATTGGCTCGGAATGGCCCAAAAGTTGGGAATCGCCATTGTCATCGTCCTCGTGACCTGGCTGGTTGCCCTCCTCGTGAAATGGGCGATCAGCAAGCTCGTCACTAAGGTTCCGATACTGCAACGCGAAGGTGCTGATGGGCAAGCCGTGGGCCAGTCAATCGGCACGGTGGGCTCTCTCCTGGTGTGGCTGTTCGGTCTCGTCGGAGTCCTGCAGGTGTTCACGTTGGAGAGCGTCCTCTCCCCCATCCAGGGGCTCTTGCAGACGATCATGGAGTATCTGCCCAACGTCATTGGCGCGATCTTTGTATTCTTCATCGGCTTCGTCATCGCACGGATTGCAAAACAGCTCATTGAAGCAGCCGTCGGAATGATCAATTTCGGTGCCCTCACCGCAAAGGTCAAGGGCGTTGATCCCGCTCGATCCGGCGCCCCGGCCGCGCCCGCCGCGGACGCCACCACCACGGGTGAGGGTGCTCCCGTTCCCGGCACGGCCCCCGCTCCGGCAGAGTCCGCCCGGGTTGCCTCGGTGCTCGCGAACATCACGTTCGGCGTCATCCTCATCTTCGTGACGATCGCGGCGCTGCAGGTGCTGGGGATCTCCGCGATCTCGAACCCCGCCGAGCAGATGCTTACCCTCCTCCTCGGCGCGATCCCGGCGATCATCGCCGCAGTGCTCATTCTCGGGATCGGTTACCTCATCGCGAAGGTCGTGGGCACGATCCTCGAAAGCACGCTTCGTGGGTTCGGCACCGACAAGGCGATCGCCGGGCTGGGAATCACCACCGCGGGCACGCCGCCCTCGGTCATCCTCACCCGAATCGCGCAGGTCGCCGTCATGGTGTTCTTCGCCATCATGGCCGCCCAGGCCCTCGACTTCCCGCAGGTGAGCCTCATCCTCAACGAGGTTCTGGCCCTCGGCGGTCGGGTGCTGTTCGGCGGCGCGATCATTGCTGCCGGCTTCCTCGTCGCGAAGATCCTCGCAAGCACCGTTGGCGGTGGGACGGCTACCACGGTCGTTCGCTACGCGACGATCGTGCTCTTCGCTGCGATGGGGCTGAAGTTCATGGGCATCGCCGATTCCATCATTACCCTCGCCTTCGGCTCACTCGTCGTCGGTGGGGCGCTCGCGGCGGCGCTCGCATTCGGCCTCGGTGGCCGTGATGCAGCGGCCCGCAAACTCGCGCGCGTGGAGGCGAACCGGGAGGGCGAGGGGCCGGTTTCCTAACCCATCGCCGTTAACGCATCCCCGAGGATCGCGAGTCCTTCGTCGACGAGATCCTCGGGGATGTTCAGCGCCGGCAGCAGCCTCAGCACGTGCCCGTTACTCCCACCGGGCAGGGCGACCATTCCCCGCTCGAGGGCGAGGGAACGCAATTGCGTGAACGCACCCGGGCTCGGCGAGCCGTCGGAGTTGATCAGTTCGATCCCGTGTAGCGCGCCGAGCCCCCGCACGTCCCCGATGATGGGGTGCTCGCGCTGCAGCTGCCGCAACCCGGATTGGATCCTCTCCCCGATCCGGCGCGTGTGATCGAGGAAACCGTCTTCTTCGAGCTGGTCGAACACCTCCAACGCCGCGGCGCAGCCCACCGGGTTCCCGGAGTAGGTGCCACTGAGCGCCCCGGGAAGCATCGCGTCCATGATCTCCGCTCTCCCCGTCACCGCCGACACCGGAATCCCGGCCGCGATCGCCTTGGCGGTGACGACGAGATCAGGCTCGAATCCGAAATGCTCGGAACCGAACATTCGACCGGTCCGCCCCAGGCCGGTTTGAATCTCGTCGGCGACGACGACGATCCCGTTCTCCCGGCACCACTCCTGCAGCGTGGGCAGGAAACCGTCTGCGGGCACCACGACCCCGCCCTCGCCTTGAATGGGTTCGATGAGGAGGCAGGCAAGGTTCTCCGCCCCGGAGGTCATCTCCAGCCGCTCGATCGCGGTGAGCGCGGCCTCCTTGCCGGTCATCCCGTCCCGATAGGGGTGGGAATTGTTCGTCCGGTAGATCTCCCCCGGACGGGGACCGGCGCCGGCGGAATATGCGCCGGCTTTGTAGTTGAGGCCGAGCGTGAGGTTGGTCCGCCCGTGATACCCGTGGTCGACGACGGCGATTCCGTTCCGCCCCGTGTAGGCGCGCGCGATCTTCATCGCGTTCTCGATCGCTTCGGCCCCGGTGGAGCTCAGCACCGACTTCTTCTCAAAATCTCCCGGGGTGAGTTCGGTCAGTCGCCGCGAGACTTCGATATAGAGCTCGTAGGGAGTCACGGTGAACAGCGTGTGAGTGAACTTACGCAGCTGCTGCTCCGCTGCTTCGAGAGCGCGCGGGTTACCGTGTCCGAGGGCGATCACGCCGATCCCCGAGCCGAAGTCGAGGTATTCGTTGCCGTCAACATCGGTGAGGATCGACCCCTCACCCTGCTCGATGTAGACCGGATGCGCGCAGCTCACCGCGGCGGAGACGTACGTCGCCTGTCTACCCGCAAGCTCTTGGGACTTCGGGCCGGGTACGGTCGTCGTGATACGCGAGCGGGTCATCGATCTCTCCTTGGTATTCCTTGCGGTCAGTTGACGGTGGGGCGGCGGGCGATGTTGTAGAACCGGATCTCTTGGTACTCCTCGAGCCCTTCGTGGCTTCCTTCCCGCCCGAGCCCGGATTGTTTGATCCCCCCGAACGGGGCGGCAGCAGAGGAGGGGACCCCGTTGTTGATGCCCACGAGCCCGGTTTCTAATGCGTCGGCGACGTTGAGTGCCCGGTCGAGGTTCTCGGTGAACACATAACCGGCGAGGCCGAACGGGGTGTCGTTGGCGGTCGCGAGCACCTGCGATTCCTCGCGGAAGCGGGTGATGGCGGCCACCGGGCCGAAGATCTCGGTGTTGGCGATCTCGGCATCGCCGGGAACGTGGTCGAGCACGGTGGCGGGGAAGAAGTACCCCTCCCCCTCCGGCACCTGCCCGCCAGTGCGGAGCTCCGCGCCGTGCGCCGTAGCGTCGTCGACGAGCGCGCTCATATCTTCCACCGCCCGCGCATCGATCACGGGCCCGAGGGTGACGCCGTCGGCGAGTGGGTTCCCCATGACCACGCGGCTCATCGCTTCGGTGAAGCCGGCAACGAACTCCTCGGCGATCCCCTCCTGAACGAAGATGCGGTTCGCCGCGATGCACGATTGCCCGCCGTTGCGCAGTTTCGCTTTGACCGCCCCGTCGACGGCGCGTTCCACGTCGGCGTCGTCGAACACGAACAGCGGCGCGTTTCCGCCGAGTTCCATAGAACTCTTGACGATGTTCTTCGCCGCCAGTCCCAGGAGCGTACTTCCCACGCCGGTGGAGCCGGTGAACGAGAGTTTGCGCACCCGCGGATCGGCGAGGACCGCTTCGGAGAACCCGGAGGCGTCGCGCGTCGTGACGACCCGGACGAGCTCCGCAGGCACCCCGGCTTCAATCATGAGATCGACGACGATCCCCGTCGTCAGCGGCGTGAGGGTCGCGGGTTTCATCACCGCGGCGCAGCCGGCCGCGACCGCTGGCGCGATCTTGCGCGTGATCATCGCCATCGGGAAGTTCCACGGCGCGATGAGCACGGCGAGCCCGACCGGAGCGCGGCGGGTGAGGATCGTCGAGCCCCCGGCAGGGTTCTCGCGGTAGGCGCCGGCGGGGCGCAGCAGTTCCGCCGCGTACCAGCGGACATAGTCGCACGCGTACTGCACCTCACCGCGGGCTTCGGCGAGCGGCTTACCCATCTCCGTACTGATGACGTATGCGAGCCGGTCCTGGTTCTCGATCAGCAGGTCATAGGCGTCGTGTAGGACCTGCGAGCGGTGATTCGGGGTCGTTCGAGCCCATGCCTTCCCCGCCTCGTGGGCGATGCGCACCTGCTCCAACGCGTCGTGCGGGGTCGCCGAGGGCAGCGTCGCGATCCGCTCCTGGGTGGCGGGGTTGAGCACGTCGAGTTCGGAGGCGGACGGGGCATGGGTCGAGAACCCCGCGAGTGCGCCGGCGGCGGCGGTCTGCTCGGCTGGGGAAACTTCGCGGTGTGGGGTGGTCATGTTCTCCTTCTTCGTCTTCGAGGGCGGGTCAGGTGGCGAGGTAGCCACCTTCGACGGGGATCGAGGCACCGGTGAGGTAGGCGGCTTCCGGAGAGGCGAGGAAGCGCACGACCGCGGCAACGTCCTCGGGTTCAGCGATTCGTCCCATCGGGATCGCCGAGGCGACCTTTGCCGCCTCGGCAGCCGGGTCCGGCAGGCTCTCGAGCCACTCCTGGTACAGCGGGGTGCGGGTCATTCCCGGGGCCACGGCATTGACCCGGATATTGTATTTTGCCAGATCCACCGCCGCCGCGGTGGTGAAGGCGAGCATCGCCCCTTTCGATGCGGAGTAGATTCCCATCGTCGGCACGCCGATGCTCGCGAGCCGGGATGTGACGTTGATGATCGCCCCGCCCCGGCTGCGCATGTGGCGCGCGGCGCCGATAAGGAGATTCATCGCGGCGAACGTATTCGTCTCGAAGGTTTCGCGGATCTCCTGTTCGGTGACCTCCAACAGATCGTTGGTGTGGTCGATGGCCGCGTTGTTCACGAGCACATCGAGCCGCCCGTAGGCCCGGGCCACCTCGTCGGCGAGGGCGCGGGCGTCCCCCTCGCCGGTGAGATCGGCGGGGAAGAACTCCGCCTGCTCACCGAGGTCCGCCGCGACCCGCTCCCCACGTTCTCGGG
>CAMXUZ010000121.1 GCA_947251855.1 uncultured Ruaniaceae bacterium | reverse complement strand
GCCCCTGGGGGCGGCGCCCGGGGCGGATATCGCAGGTGCCGGCCTTCGAGGCCTGGATGAGCACGTTCGGATCCATCGTCACCCCGATGTGGTCATTCGCGGCGTCGCCCGTGACGATCGCATCGCTGCCCACGCCCCAGTGGTAGGGCAGGCCGATCTGGTGCACCGTATGCCCGCCCACCTGCAGCGGCTTCACCCGATCAGTCACGAGCACGCGGGCTTCGATCGCGGTCCGCGCGGAGATGATCGTCGCCCATTCCCCGTGCGTCAGCCCGCGCTCCGCGGCGAGTTCTGGGGAGACTTCGCAGAACATCTCCGGTTGCAGCTCCGAGAGGTAGCCGAGCCACCGGCTCATCCCGCCGGCGGTGTGGTGCTCGGTGAGCCGGTAGGTGGTGAAGGCGTACGGATAGACACGGGAGCCGGGATCGGTCGCGTCCGGGGCGGTCGGATTCGCCTCGTCGGGCAGCATGATCCGGGCCGGGTTGTGTTGCTGGGAGTACAGCACGTTGCGCACGGGGGATTCCACCGGTTCGTAATGGGTGGGCAGCGGCCCATCGAGGAGACCGGAGGGCGCGTACAG
This sequence comes from uncultured Ruaniaceae bacterium, assembly GCA_947251855.1. The sequence goes on along the minus strand of CAMXUZ010000121.1, from coordinate 3,744 downwards.
CCAGCCCTTGCCGTCGGCCTGCATGATGAACGGGTCGTCGCCCGCGAGCGCCGCGGGCCCCTGCGCCCCCGGTTCCGGAACCGTGCCCGGGGGGAGGTTCGCGACGAAGTCGGGGATGTCGACGCCGGTCCACTCGCCGTCCTGCTCGCTCCACCACACGTGTTTCTTCCGCTCACTCCACGGCTTGCCCTCGAGGTCCGCGGAGGCCCGGTTGTACAGGATCCGCCGGTTCGCGGGCCACGCCCATCCCCATTCCAGGGCGGTGGGCCCCTGGTCCCGGCCGGGTGTACGGTTCGCGGCGTGGTTGATCCCACCGGCGTACACCCCGGTGTAGATCCAGCACCCGCCGGCGGTCGACCCGTCGGCGCGCATCTGGGTGAACGCATCGAGCGGGGTGCCGGGCCGCACGCTCGCGGCCGTGCCCGCGGCGTCGGTGAGGTGCCAGCCGTTGATCTCCGCGAGCACCGCTTCGGGGTCGGGGTCGCCGCTCTCATCGGTGGGGTAATCCCAGGTGAGGTCGAGCAGCGGGCGGTCACGGATGTCGTCGGAACCCTGGAGCTTCTCGCGGATGAGCGCGCCGAGTTTATAGAAGAACGCGAGCTCGGAGTCCGCCTCCCCGGGCGGGGCGACGGCCTGGTGGCGCCACTGCAGCAACCGCTGGGTCTGGGTGAAGGATCCGGACTTTTCGGCGTAACTCGCGGCGGGCAGGAAGAACACCTCGGTGTCGATGTCCTCGGGGGTGAGTTCCCCGGTGGCGATTTCGGGCCCGTCCTTCCAGAACGTCGCCGATTCGATCATGTTCAGGTCCCGGACGACGAGCCATTTGAGGTTGGCCATCGCGAGCCGCTGCATCCGCCCGTTCGCCGATCCGACCGCGGGGTTCTGGCCGAGGAGGAAGTACCCGTCCACCTCACCCCGGAGCATCGCTTGCACCGTCTGGTAGGTGCCGTGGGCGCCGGTGAGCCGGGGCAGGTAGTCGTACGCCCAGGAGTTCTCCTCCCGCGCCGCGTCCCCCCACCAGGCTTTGAGGAGGCTGACGGTGTAGGCATCGGCGTTCGCCCAGAAGCCCTTCTGATCCTTGGATCCGAACACTTCGAGATATTCGGGGAGGGTGTCGTGCTCACCGGCGACCGGCATCGGCAGGTAACCGGGCAGCAGGTTGAACAGGGTGGGGATGTCGGTGGACCCCTGGATCGAGGCGTGCCCGCGCAGCGCCATGATCCCGCCCCCGGGCCGGCCGACGTTCCCGAGCAGCAGCTGCAGGATGCCGGCGGTGCGGATGAACTGGGAGCCGAGGGTGTGTTGGGTCCAGCCCACGGCGTAGCAGAACGCGGTGGTGCGCTCCCGCCCGGAGTTCTCGGTGACGGCGCGGGCGAGGTACTCGAAATCGTCCGCCGGGATCCCGCACACGTCCTGCACGAGGTCCGGGGTGTAGCGGGAGTAATGGCGCCGCACGACGTTGAGCACGCAGCGGGGATCGGTGAGCGTTCCATCCCGGAGCGGGGTGCCGTCGTCGCCGGTGGCGTACGCCCAGGAAGCCTTGTCGTAGGTGCCCGTGTCCTCGTCGAAGCCGGAGAAGAGCCCGTCGAGATCCTCGGTGCCCTGGAAATCGTCCCGCACGAGCATCGACGCGTTCGTGTACGCGGCGACGTACTCGTGGAAGAACAGGTCGTTCTCCAGCGCATAGTTGATGAGCGCGCCCAGGAGCACGACGTCACTACCCGCCCGGATGGCGATGTGCTTGTCCGCATTCGCCGACGTGCGGGTGAACCGGGGGTCGACGTGGATGACTTTCGCTCCACGAGCGCGCGCCTCCGTCACCCACTGGTATCCCACGGGGTGGCATTCGGCCATGTTCGACCCCTGGATGACGATGCAATCCGCGTTCGCGAGATCCTGCAGGTACTGGGTGGCACCGCCACGACCGAACGAGGCTCCCAGACCGGGAACCGTGGAGGAGTGTCAAATGCGGGCCTGGTTCTCGATCTGGATCGCCCCGGCCGCGGTGAAGAGCTTCTTGATGAGGTAGTTCTCCTCGTTGTCCAGGGTCGCGCCCCCGAGGGAGGCGATGCCCATGGTGCGCCGCAGGAGCCGGCCCTCCTCGTCCGCCTCCTGCCACGTGCGCCGCCGGGCCTGCAGGAACCGCTCAGCGATCATCTCCAGGGCGACCTCGCGGTCCAGGTGCTGCCACTGCCGGGATTTCGGCGCCCGGTACAACACCTTTGTCTGCCGGCCCGCGGCGTTGACGAGCTCCTCGCTCGCCGCGCCCTTCGGGCAGAGCCGGCCCCGGGAGATGGGCGAATCGGGGTCGCCTTCGATCTGGATGATCTTCTCGTCCTTGACGAAGATCTTCTGCCCGCAACCCACAGCGCAGTAGGGGCAGATGCTCTGGACGACCCGGTCGGCGGTTTTCGTTCGCGGCGTGATGTTCTCCGTGGCGCGGGAGGTCACGGCTGAGCCCCGGCCCAGGAGGTCGCCCTTGGTCACCTGCCTGAAAACCGGCCACTGCAACGGAGTCCAGCGCGCCATAGGTCCCACCATAATCGGCTGCGCTCGTTCTCACCAACAGGTTGCGTGTGCCCGGGCCCTCCGGTATCGAAACGCGCAGGCCCCGCGCTGCCGGTGCGGGCGCGGGCGATCTACGATGGTGAGGGCGATATGGAGGAGTGATGCTCTCGAGGCGGCGAACCCCGGCGATGGGGTGGAACTCGTGGAACGCGTTTCGCTGTTATGACGCGAACGAGACGGCGATCCTCGCCCAGGCGGACCAGCTCATCAACCTCGGACTCGCCGAGGCGGGGTACGACACGGTCGTCGTCGATGACTGCTGGCAGGCGCCGACCCGCGGTCGGGACGGCGAACTGCGGGCGTGCCCGGAGCGGTTCCCCTCAGGGATGGCGGCCCTCGGGCAGGAGATCCGCTCCCGGGGGCTGCGCTTCGGGCTCTACCTCGCGCCCGGCCGGCGCACGTGCGCACAGATCTGGGACGCCTACGGCATCCGGCGGTGTGGATGCCCCCTCGACCGGCTCCGCGCGACCCTTGCCCGGCTCGATCCACGGGCCTCCCGGAGCGAAGACCTCGGTTCGTGGGCACGCGAGCAAGAGGACCTGGAGCAGGTGCTCTCCTGGGGCGTGGAGTACCTGAAATACGACTGGTGCCAGGGATCGATCAACACCGGTTCCCCGTGGCGGCTGTGGCGGGACGCGCTCGACCCGGTCGAAGCGTTCACGCACATGAGTGCGCTCATCGACGCCGCGGAGCAGGAGGTCCACTTCTCCATCAGCGAGTACGGCAAGTACCAGCCGTGGCGGTGGGCGCCACGGATCGCGAACTCCTGGCGCACCACGGGCGACATCCAACCGAGCGCCGCCTCGATCTTCCGCATCGCCCGCGCCACCGAGCGGGTCGCCTGGTCCACCCGGCCCGGGCGGATCTGCGATCCGGACATGCTCCAGATCGGCAACCTCCCCGGATCGCGCGCGTTTCCCGACGACCGTGACCCGCGCGCCACCCTCGATTACGCGCACATGGCGATGTGGGCGATGCTCGCCGCTCCCCTCATGATCGGCACCGACCTGCGCGGGCTCACTCCCGATTCGTTGCCGGTTCGGGTGCTCACGGACTCCCGGCTGCTCGCGCTGAACCAGGACCCGCTCGTCGTGGCGGGGCGGATCGTTGCCGACGGTCCGGATGGTACGGTCTGGCGGCGCCGGACCGCGGCGGGGACCGTGACGTTGACCGTCG
>CAMXUZ010000120.1 GCA_947251855.1 uncultured Ruaniaceae bacterium | reverse complement strand
GTGTAGCCGCAGCGATGCGTATGTGAGGTTCACCATGGACGAGCCCGACCCTCGTCGGCGAGACAAGCCGGATCAGGCGCAGTTCGCGCACACCCCGCTCAGGGGCATCTCCATGAAGCACGTGGGGCAAACCTTCCCGCGGCGTTCCTCGGATGGTGCCTGAGGTTTCCGAGCGGCCGCGGGCCGAGTCCTTGCCGGCGGGGTAGCTTTCGTCTTCGCGCTCCGGGTGGGCGCCGGTTTCGCGTCGAGGTGGCGTACGGTACGCCGGCGGCGGAGCGGGTCGAGCGTCGGATCGGCGCCGTCCGGCACGTCTGCGCCGAAATGCTCGTAACAGTCGAGGCGTTGCCGCGCCGCGTGGTGGGATTCATCCTGGGCGCTGCCGGGGCCGGTCTCGGCGAGGACATCGAAGTACCACGGGCCCGGTTTGCCGTCCGAGGGGCGAACCACCAGGGAGGCGAGGTGCGGCCAGCCCTCCTTGACGCATTTGAGGGTGACGACGCCGAGCACTTTGCGCACCCAGGTCTTACTCGTGACGTTGGCCCACGCGCCCGCCCGGCGTTGCACCTCATCAGCGAACTCGTTGGTCGTGAGGACCCGATCGTATTCGGTGGCGGTTTCGGTCAGGAGATCAACAGCCGCCCGGGACCACCGGGGGATGCCAGCTTCTACAGGAATCTTCAAAGATGAGGCGTCCACGGTCACAGAAGTCTAATACCTCCAGTTCGCGCTGCCGAGACCCCGTTCGCTATGGGTGAGCTACTTCTCATCGTGGAACTGGAGGTTCTGCGGCCCGGGAGCCGGATCGGAAGGCCCGCCCCGGAGCCGTTCGATGAGGTTCATCCCGTGATAGACGACGATCGCGGCGATGGAGCCCAGCGCGATGCCGGTGAAGGTCGCCGGCCCGAGGCTCAGCGTGAGGTCCCCGATCGCGATGATGAGGGCGACGGCGGCGGTGTACTGGTTCACCGGCCGGGTGAAATCGACCCTGTTCTCGATCCAGATCTTGATCCCGATCAACCCGATGAGCCCATAGAGCGCCACCGTGACCCCGCCGAGCACCCCCGCGGGGATCGTGCGCAGGAGTTCGCCGAACTTCGGGGAGAAGGAGAGCAGCACGGCGAAGATCGCCGCCACCCAGTACGCCGCTGTGGAAAACACCCGGGTCGCCGTCATCACCCCGATGTTCTCGCCGTACGTCGTCGTTGCCGAACCGCCGGCGGAGCCCGCGATCATCGTCGCGAGCCCATCGGCGAAGAGGGTCTTGCCGGTCGCATCATTGATCTCCGGCTGATTGGTGAGGTTCGCGATCGAACGCACGTGGCCGACGTTCTCGGCGATGAGCACGAGCACGACCGGCAGGAACATCGGCAGGATCGATAATTCCACCGTCGGCGCGTGGAACGGCGGGAGCCCGAACAGGTCGGCCTCGCGCACCAGGGAGAAGTCGATCTGGCCCGAGACGGCGGCGGCGAAGTAGCCCACCCCCACCCCGATGAGGATCGAGAGCCGAGCCATGAGGCCGCGGAACGCGACGGCGACGATGAGGATGGCCGCGAGCGTGATCGCCCCAAGCCAGGGTGCTTCGGAGAAATTGTCCGTCGCGGCCCCACCGAGGTTGAACCCGATGAGCGCGACGATCGCGCCGGTGACCACCGGCGGCATGAGCGCGTCCAACCACCGGGTGGAGGTGGCCTGCACGATGAGGCCCACGACCGCGAGCAGCGCGCCGGTCGCGATGATGCCGAAGAGCGCGGCCCCGAAACCCGCGTGCGCCGTCATCGTCGCCTGGATGGGCGCGATGAACGCGAACGAGGAGCCGAGGTAACTCGGCACCCGGTTGCGGGTGAGGGTGAGGAACAACATCGTGCCGACGCCCGAGAACAGCAGGGTCGTCGTCGGCGGGAAGCCGGTGAGCAGGGGCACGAGGAAGGTCGCGCCGAACATCGCGACGACGTGTTGCATCCCGAACCCGATGGTCGTGGGCCAACTGAGCCGTTCACCGGGGAGGACGATCGCCTCCGGGGAAGGGGACTTACCATCGCCGTGCAATTTCCAGACCACGCGTTCTCCCGAAGGCTCAGAGTAATCGGCCGCAGGCAAGTCTAGCCGGTGCGCGGGGTTCACATGCCGGGACTGCGGGGCCCGCGGGCGAGGGCGGGGAGGGAAAGTGCAATGATGGAAGGTATGTCCATCGCATTTGATCCCGATCCGAAGTTCGCCGAATACGCCCACCCCGAGCGGCTCGTTTCTACCGAATGGCTGGCGCAGCGGCTCACCCCCGAACACCCCGACGCGGGAAAGTTCGTGTTGCTGGAGTCGAACGAAGACGTGCTCCTGTACGACATCGGGCACATCCCTGGTGCCCGGAAGATCGATTGGCACTTGGATCTCAACGATCCGATCGGGCGTGATTACATCGACGGCGAGGGGTTCGCCGCGCTGGCCTCCCGCCTCGGCATCGGCCGGGAGACCACCGTCGTCATCTACGGGGACGCGAACAACTGGTGGGCCGCCTACGCCCTGTGGGTGTTCACCCTCTTCGGGCACGACGACGTCCGCCTCCTCGATGGCGGGCGGGCGAAATGGATCGCCGAGGAGCGCGAACTCACCCGCGACGTCCCCGAAACGCAGCCGGCGGACTACCCCGTCGTCGAACGCGACGACGGCCCGATCCGCGCGTACATGGAAGACGTCCTCGACTTCCTCGGCGGGCAGCTCATCGATGTCCGCTCCTTCCCCGAATACACCGGCGAACGCACTCACATGCCCGACTACCCGCAGGAAGGAACGCTGCGCGGCGGGCACATCCCGGGCGCGAAATCGGTGCCCTGGGCGAAGGCGGCGAACGAGGACGGCACGTTCAGATCCCGCGAGGAACTCGAGCGCCTCTACGCGACCGAACAGGGACTCGACCCGAGCGAACCGGTCATCGCGTACTGCCGCATCGGGGAGCGCTCCGCCCACACCTGGTTCGTGCTCACCTACCTGTTGGGGTGGGAGGATGTTCGCAACTACGATGGTTCGTGGACCGAATGGGGCAACGCGGTACGCGTGCCCATCGCGGTCGGAGAAGAACCCGGCGGCGAATAAGGGCGCCGCGGGAGGAACCGAATCGCCAACGTGAGGAGCCATCGTGGCGTTACCCGAAGCTTTCAACCAGATCGTCCAGGACTTCAACGACCTCGGCGCCTCGGACCGGGTGCAACTCCTCATCGAATTCAGTGATAACCTCCCGGGGCTCCCGGAGCGCCTCGCCGATCATCCCGAACTGCTCGAACCCGTTCCCGAGTGCCAATCGCCGATCTTCCTGCACGTGGAGGTCGAGGGGACGGGCCCTACGGCGCCCACGCGGGTGTTCTTCTCCGCGCCCCCCGAGGCCCCCACCACCCGCGGTTTCGCCGGGATCCTCGCCGAAGGCCTGGAAGGGATGACGGCAGGAGAAGTCGTCGGGGTGCCCGGCGATGTGACGAACATGCTCGGACTCGCCGAGGTGATCAGCCCGCTGCGCCTGCGGGGAATGGGAGGGATGCTCGCTCGGATCAAACGTCAGGTGAAAGAAAAGGCCGAACTCTGACCCCACGTGCCTGAGTTGTCCCTCCTCGCCTGGGCGCTCCTCGCGTTCGCCGCCGCCGTCGGCGGGCTCAGCAAGAGCGCGATCCCGGGGAGCGTCACCATCTCAGTCGCCATCTTCGCGGCGGCACTGCCGGCGAAGGAGTCCACCGGGGCGCTGCTCGTGCTCCTCATCCTCGGCGACCTCTGCGCGATCTGGGTGTACCGCCGGAGCGTGGAGTGGCGGATCCTCATCCGGCTCATTCCCGCCGTCCTCGTCGGGCTCGTCCTCGGATTCGGCTTTCTTTCCCGCACCACCGATCGGCAGGTGGCGGTCGCGATCGGGCTGATCCTCCTCGTCGTCATCACCCTCGCGCTCTACCAGCGCCGCGCGGCCCCCACCCGGCAGGCGCGGTCGGTGCGGGTGCTGTACGGCGCCGCTGGGGGATTCACGACGATGGTCGCCAACGCCGCGGGGCCGGTGATGAGTATGTATTTCCTCGCCTCCCGGCTCCCCATCCGCGTGTTCCTCGGCACGGCGGCATGGTTCTTCGGCGTGCTCAACCTCATCAAGCTGCCCTTCTCGATCCAACTCGGGCTCGTCACGGCCGAATCGCTCCGGATGAATCTTGCCCTCGCCCCGGCGCTCCTCGCCGGTTTCGTGTGCGGGCGGCTCCTCGTGCGCCGGATGAACCAGCAGATCTTCGAGCGGCTCGTCATCGCTTTCACCGTGGTCGGCGCGGGCTATCTCCTCGCGCAGGGATTCCTCCCGACCCGATGAAAAACTGCGTACAGTTGCGCTCATGAGCATCAGCCGCACCGTCGCCAACCTGTACTGGCGGATCAGCAAGTGGAACCCCGCGACTACCCCGGCCCCGGACCAGGGCGTGGTCCTCGGGGCGCCCCACACGTCGAACTGGGATTTCATTCTCATGCTCGTCACGGGTTGGCGAATGGGCCTGAAGTTCAAGTGGCTCGGCAAGAACTCGATGTTCCGGCCCCCGTTCGCCCCGCTCATGCGTGCTCTCGGCGGGATTCCCGTCGACCGCCGCAACCCCCAGGGCCTCGTGGACGATCTCGTTCGGCGTGTGGAATCTGGGGAGAAGTTCCTCCTCGACATCACCCCCGAAGGGACCCGCAGCGAACGCGAATATTGGAAATCCGGGTTCTACCGCATCGCCCGGGGCGCCGATCTGCCCGTGGTGCTCGGCTTCATCGA
>CAMXUZ010000119.1 GCA_947251855.1 uncultured Ruaniaceae bacterium | reverse complement strand
GCATTTTATAAATATTAATGGTTTCATTATTTGTGTGCTTAAGTTGCTAGCAGAGTTGGCACATATTTCTCTATATGAATTAAAAATTATATTCATGAAGCTATTTTAAAGGCTTTTGTTTCATCGAGTAAGAGGGACTGAGCTTCTGCCTTCCAATTCAATGGACATATAATATGTAGCCCAAAAAATCAGGAAAAAACAAAAAAATATCTACATGGCATGTCTAGTCTGCATAAAATACCGCTAAACTTTGATTTGGTGAATTTGGGGTACAGTGTGGAAGGAATCTTTAAATTCGAGGTCAAAATATGACCGAATATCGACTTAGGGGTAATTTTTGTCACAAGGGTATATCTTAAGAGTAAAAAATGGAATTATAACTCTTTAAAAAAATTGAGCAAGTATAACTTTTTAATTAAATAACAAAAGCGTCGTTTGGGGGCGAAAAACAAGTTTTGGGCTACCTACAGTTGGGCCTCGCGCGTGTACTAGGCCCAACCTGATTCCTCGCGCACGCTGACTCTCAAACCGGCCGCCGCTTCCGCCGCTGATGGAAAAGGAAAACCTCCGACGCCTGGCCTTACTATCCTCTCCCGCTCCGGCTTCCACCACCCCGACCTCGTCCACCTCATCGCGGTACACCCATTGCGCGAGCCGCACAGTAGTCTCGGTGCGGTGTTTGGTCGCGGAGTCGTTATCCGTGACGTCCAGGTGGTGGCACTGCCCTTCGTACAGGTAGGCGTCATCATCTCGATGGGTGACCCCGGGCATGAACGTGAGTGTTTCCGCCCAGGCAGGCATGCCTTCTACACGCACTTCAAGGTTCTTAGCGCGACTCATTTCAGATCACCCCCGCGCCGGTGGCGAGCGTGCACGTCCAAGCGGTGATGCCGACGACCGCCCCGAGACTAATCACGCCGGAGAGGAAATCTATCGCGCGGCGCCGTTGCCGCGGTTGGCTGGATGTGATGTGCTGTGTCATGTGAACCTAATCCTTCTAGTGATGGTTCACCGCGCCCCGGGAGTCTCTACCTCGCCGGGGTTTTCCCTATCTGGGCCGGTGCGCTAGCCGCACCTTTGACGCTTTCGAACAGAATCGGCGTTCCCGCTGGTCAGAGACGATTAGGCGAGAATCCCTCATCCTCCGCCACCAGTGATGATCACCTTGCTTCGCATCTGGGTGAAGCGGGGTGATCATCTAGCTTCCGGGTGGAGAGCAGACCTGGTTACCGTTGGTAGCGGTCGACGAACGCCGCGAGGATCTCGTGTGCGGGATCGACGTCGACGCTGCTAAGTTCTGCGAGCGTGTCCTCGGCCTCTTCCGGGTCGATGTATCCGTGACCGAGGTAGGCGTAAACCCGGGCGGTGAGGACCTCAATATCGAGTTCGGGGTGGAACTGGGTCGCGTACACATTGCGACCGACGCGGAACATTTGGATCGGGCACGCATCCGAGCCTGCGAGCACAACGGCCCCGGCCGGGACCGTCGAGAGTGCCTCCTTGTGCCCCACGTAGGCCCGAAACTCGTGCGGGATCCCCTCCAGTAGAGGGTCGGCCGCGCCCTCCGGCGAGAGACGAATGGCGGGGGCGGAGACGGGCTCTGAATATTGCCCATCGACGACGGCACCGAGGTGCGTGCCGAGCACCCCGATCCCGAAGCACGCTCCGAAGAATGGGAAGTCGCGCGCGAGCACCTGCGAAACGAGGCGGTCGAGGTCTGCTTCGATGCGCTGCTGCTGCGGTCCTTTGACCTCGTCGGACACGTTGAAGGGACTCCCGCCGAGGATTATCCCCGAATAGATCTCAAGGTCGAGATTCGGCAGTGGGGCAAGGTCGAGTCGGAAGAATTCCAGCTCCTCGTGGGTCAGCCCGGAATAGCGCAGGAAGGCACCGTAGTCCGCGAGCGCTATCTCATCTTCATCACGCGTGGTGATGAATAGGAATGGTTTCACCGGCTTCGTCTCTTCCTATGCGTGCGCAATCGCGATCGCGGAAAGGATGAAGAGGCCCCACACAGCCAGCGAGGCGTATCCGAGGCCGAGTCCGCCGCGGGCGATGTGTAGGCCGGTCCGGCTCCTATCGCGGATGGCGATGTGACCGCACACGACCGCGCCGAGGGAGAGCACTGGAAACAGAACGCCGATGATCCCCAACACGATGCTCGTCGTCGCAAGCGGGTTCTTCGCTGGCTTCGGCTGGGTGTACCCCGGGGTCGCGAACACCGTCTCCGGCCGGGCGGGCGCTGCGGAGTAGGGCGAGACGTATGTTTCTGGCTCAACGGGTTGCCACATCGCCGTCACTCCTCTTCCGCATCGGACGCGTCGTCGTCCGCCGATTCCTCTTCATCGGCGTCCTGGTCCTCGGCCTCGGTCTCCGCGGGAACGCAACCATCCGGGGCGGGAATCGGTTCATCGGGGGCGAGGAGGAGATCCCCCTCGCTGCGCACCTCCGAGAAGCCTGACCCCAGGACGATGTCGACGATCGGTTCGGTGCGGGTGTCAATGACGATCTGGGCATCGGGGATGAGGTCCGCGACGGTGTAGCCGACGTCCAGATACTCCGGCCCCACGAGGACCTTCGCGCTTCCTAGATAGAGATCGCTCGCGTTGTCGATGGTCTCGACGTTGACGCCGTGTGCGGTGATCTCGTCCGCCGTTCGCGCCCCAAGGCCGCTCGTCTCGGTCGAGTTCATCACGTTCACCGAAATCTCGTCGAGGGCCACTGCCGTCGCGTCTTCCGGCGGGCACGGTTGAGTGACGACCGGTGGCTCGGTCGGTTCTGACGACTTCACTTCCAGTTCGAACGGCGGCGGGACGATCTCCGCCCAGACCGCGCCCGCGAACAGTGCCGATCCGAGGAGCACCGCAGTTATCGACCCGAAGATGACTGTTTGCCGCTGCTGCATCCGTTTTCGCCGGGCGGCGCGCGCACGTGCCGCTTGCTGCGCGGGAGAGTCGTTCACCGGGGGTGGCCTTTCGCGTGGTCGGAAGAAACTACAACATATTGTTCCCGACGAGTGGGGAAATTACCTAAATTTCACAGTTCTAATACGCGAGCGTGCAGGACATTCCGCTGCGCGAGCGCGGCGCGGAGCGCGCGGTGCAGCCCACTTTCGAGGTAGAGCACGCCCTCGAAGGAGACGACGTGAGCGAATAGATCCCCGTAAAAGGTCGAATCTTCAGCGAGGAGGCTGCGCAGATCCAGGGTCGTCTGCGTAGTGACGAGCTGGTCGAGGCGGACTTGCCGGGGCGGGATGTCGGCCCATTCACGCGGCGTTTGCCGACCGTGGTCAGGATAGGGGCGCCCGTTACCAACTGCTTTGAAGATCACACTTCTAGATGGTAATCGCCGCCGCTTCTGATGGCATCCAACTCAGGTCTCATCTCAGACACATTTTCTCCTCCTTTCGGATGGTTCCGGCTACCCGTTCCCGCTCACCGAGTCATCGTTGCGGTTGTTGGCCGGATCGGGCACGTCGGCGACGAACAGGATCTCGACCCCGAGCACTATCGCGCAGACGACGCTGATCGAGCCGGGGATCGCCAGCAGCACGAGGTGGACGACTCCCGTGGGGCTCTCGGTGAAGACGAACACCCACCCGGCCGCGAGTGAGACCGCCGCGGAAATGCCCCCGATCCGCGAGGTGTACTCGAAGAGCAGTTCGTGCCACAGACCCCGATCCGTATCCCGGGAGCGAATATCGATGGCGAAGAACACGAGGATTACAGCGAGAAACGAGATGAACCCGATCATCTCTTCAGCAGCTAAGGTACGCATGCGCCTACGCTAGCGAGCCTGCCCGTGCCATCCCCGATACACTCGCCCGTCCCCGCAAGAAGTGCCGATAAGCTGGGACGTAGCTAATGCCCCTGACGAATCGCCTCATTGTTGAGCAAGGACTTTCAATACCATGACCGCTGCCCTCGCCCACCTTCGGGCGGACTACGACACCCAAGCCGGCAAGTCGCTCGCTCTACCGCTCGCAGGTGCGACGGTTTGGGCCGCTGCCGGTATCGTCTCGCTGTTCGTGAGCCCGAGGAACGCCACGTTCGTACTCATCCTCGCAACGGGGGTCATTTTCCCTCTCGGATTGCTCTTCGCCCGCGTTCTTCGGGAAAAGCTCCTCAACAACACCAATCCCCTGGCTAAACTCATGGCGCTGTGCGTGCTGATGGTCAACCTCCTGTGGGCCGTTCACCTCACGCTGCTCTATACGGCGCCCGACCTCATCCCGCTCACCCTCGGCATCGGGTTGGGGCTCCACTGGATCGTGTTCTCCTGGATCATCCAGCACCCGGTCGGGATCATTCACGCGATTGCCCGCACACTCCTCGCCACGGTCGCGTGGTGGGCCTTCCCCGACCATCGAGTCGGTGCGGTGTGCACCGTTGTTGTCCTTGCCTACCTGTACACCGTTGTCACGCTCCGCGGCCGCCGGCCCAATACTGTGGCGCTCAACGGGGACGAGGGCGCCGCGCCGGAGTCTGCCGGCAGGATCGCCGACCGGTGAAATCCGGCCGCGGTCGCGGGTTAATAGGCCACAATGAGGCCTTCGGGGCGGCGGGAGCTGCGTAGCTCCGAATCGAGAAAGGCCTTAAGCTGCCATTTCCGCCCGCGGAGCAGCATAGGACACTTCTCGAGCCTGAGTGGGGCACTTCTCGAGACGGAACGGACCCAGGCGCGCCGGCCCGGACCACTCGCGGCGCTCTCCGGTGTCTTCGGCGGTTGTTCCGGGGATCCGTTGTTCCCAAGGGAACGAAAAACCCGGAACCGGCGCCGCGCTCGGCGCATGATTCCGGGCTTCCTCTTGGCGGTAGCGGTGGGATTTGAACCCACGGTGGCTCTCACCACACAGCATTTCGAGTGCTGCACCTTCGGCCTCTCGGACACGCTACCGGGATTTAGAGTACCCGTTTCCGGCGGTGACACCAAACGCGTGTGGCGGGACTTACGCTAGATGGGTGCATACACATCGATCGGGATCTGCGGACCTGCGTGCGGCGGTCGCGCTTCTGCAGGGGCGGCAGTTCACGATACTCACCGGCGCGGGGCTCTCCACCGACTCCGGCATCCCCGATTACCGGGGCCCCGACTCCCCGCCCCGCACGCCGATGACGTACCAGCAATTCGTGGGTTCGGAGGCAT
>CAMXUZ010000118.1 GCA_947251855.1 uncultured Ruaniaceae bacterium | reverse complement strand
ATGAGCGCCACCTCGACGACGATGTCGTAGAACCGGCGGGGCCGCAGCCTGGGCAGCGTGGCGATCTGGGCCCGCGATTCCACTTGGAACACCCCGACGGTATCCGCGGCGCACAGCAGGTCATACACGGCGGGGTCCTCTTGGGGGATCGAATGCAGGTCGATCTCTTCGCCGGTGAGGTCCCGAACAGTGGTGAAGGCAATTTTTAGCGCCGTGAGCATGCCCAACCCGAGCAGGTCAAACTTTACGAGCCCGGCATCCGCGCAGTCGTCCTTATCCCATTGCACGACCGTGCGCCCGGGCTTGGTCGCCCATTCCACGGGCACGACGTCGATGACCGGCCGGTCACAGATGACCATTCCACCGGAGTGGATCCCTAAGTGCCGGGGCAGGCGGAGCAGCTGCTGGGCGAGGGTCAGCACCTGGGAGGGGATCCCTTCGGTGTGCCCGGCGGCCGCTTCCTTCGCCGAGTCCGAGGGGGTCCAGGGCCCCTCTCGGCGGAGCCGGTCGCGCTCGGATTCGTTCGTGGTGGGAGTGTCGGGCCGGGATTCGGGGATGAGCGGTCCCCACTGCTCGATACCTTTGGCCCACGCATCCTGCTGGCCCGGGTCGTACCCGAGGGCGCGGGCGACGTCGCGAACCGCTGAGCGGGGCCGATAGGAGATGACGTTGGCCACCTGCGCCGCGTGGTGGCGCCCGTAGCGGGAGTAGACGAATTGGATCACCTCTTCGCGGCGCCCTGCTTCGATATCGATATCGATGTCGGGTGGGCCGCTGCGCCCCGGGGAGAGGAAACGCTCAAACAGGAGTTTGTGATGCACCGCGTCCACCGCGGTGATCCCCAGTGCGAAGCACACGGCGGAGTTCGCGGCGCTCCCCCGGCCCTGACACAGAATGTCGTTCTCAGCGCAGAACTGCACGATTTCGTGAACGATGAGGAAGTAGCCACAGAACCCTAGTTCCTCGATGACCTCCAGTTCGTGCTCGATGAGCCCATAGGCGCGCTCGGCGTTGCGGGGTTCGCCGTAGCGGCTGCGCGCGCCCGCATAGGCGAGTTCCCGGAGCCACGTGGTTTCCGTATGCCCCTGAGGAACCGGGAACGGCGGCAACCCCGGGGCCACGAGGTCGAGATCGAAGGCGCACTCTCCCGCAATCTCAACCGACCTCTCCAGAGCCTCGGGCCAGCGATAGTGCAACTCGTGCATTTCCGCACCCGTCCGCAAAAACGCCGGCGCGGGGGGCAACCACCCCTCCAGGTCGTGAAGTGATCGCCGCGCTCGAGTCGCGGCGAGAACATCGGCCAGCGGGCCCGCGGCGGGGGTGGCGCAATGGACTCCTCCCGTGGCCACGACCGGCACCCCTGCCCGGGAGGCGACCTCGACCAGGGCCGCCAGGCGCAGGTCCTCCCCGGGGGTGAGGTGGTGCGTGAGCTCCACGGCAACGTGTTCCCGGCCGAATACATCGATGAGGGTATTCACCTCCGCCACCGCGGCAGAGATGTTCCACTCCCGGGGGCCGGCTCCCAGGGCCCTGCGCACGGCCCCTTTGCGACATCCGGTGAGAATCTGCCACTCGCCGCCGGCCTCCTCACCTAGTTCGTGCAAGTGGTACGCCGCGTGGCGTTTCTTTCCCGCGCTCAAGTGCCCGAGCGCCATCACCCGCGACAGCCTGCGATATCCGCCCGCTCCTCGGGCGAGCACGAGCAGGTGGTCACCGGCCGGGTCAGCCGCGTGCGGATCCATCTCGGCCCCGGCAAGGGTGAGCTCCGCCCCGAACACCGTGGGCAACCCCACTTTGCGCGCCGCTCCGGAAAACCTGACCGCCCCGTAAAACCCATTGTGATCGGTGAGCGCGAGCGCGCGCAGGTCCATCGCTTTTGCTGCAGCCACGAGTTCCTCGGGCTGGCTCGCTCCATCGAGGAAGGAGAACGCCGAGTGCGCATGAAGCTCTGCGTAGCCGAATATATGTTGGAGTATAGGGTGCGCTCCCCGGCGTGCGCTACCTCAACTTCTCCTGCCCTCGCCCCGCCGCCGGGATTTCCTCCGCCACTTCAGAGTGACGATGAGCAGCCCCACCGAGAGCACCAGCGCCCGGGCGAACAGCATCGGGCGCGCACCTTCTCCCAGGTCCGCTCCGCTCAAGTGGGCGACGAGGCCGACCAGCGCCGCGAGCGCGATGGCGAGCCATATCCCCGCGAGCACTTTTCGCATGAAGTTAGTCATACACCCCCTCGATGCCCCACCCCTCCTGACCACCGGCGACGAGCCAGGCCCCTGCGGGGGAAACCACTTGCAGGTACACCTGCGGGGCTTCGCCCTCCCACCATCGATCATAAACAGGCCACGGGCCCGCCCAGCCGTCGACAGGGTAGAGGCGCCGGTCGTAGTTCAGCTCCTCCGGCCCCCGGGTGAGGCCGCCGCGCGGAGTCATCCGCACCGGCGTGCCCTCCGCCAAGAGCTCCACCCTTATGGGCTCGGGGAAAACAGTGGTGGGAAGCGGGGTGGGCAGCTGCCCGGGCCACGGCGCGGCCGGGTCGCGCTCGGCCACCTGTTCATCCCCCCAGGCGACGTAGCGGATCCGCTCCCGAGGGGTACGCCCACCTTGCGGGACCGCGGTCAGCACCCCTTCAGCCCCCAGCAGGCTCTGGACTCGGTTAGCGGCACGCGTGGCGTGCTCTTCGTTCCGACTCGACTTTCCCCACAGTCCACTTTGGGCCGCCCCGGCGGGATAGTTCCCCTCCGCGATGAGGTCGATTCGCACGAGTGGAGCGCTCGGCGGTTTTCCGCTGCGCCCCTCGAGCCATCCCCCCAGTTGCCATCTGACTCGATCGGTCAGCTCTTCTACACTCAGCAGGCCATCCAGCCGCCAGGAACGGCTGAGCTCCGCCCCGTTCTCGGCCCGCGCGAATACCCGCAGGTTTTCACACGCGAGCCCCCGCCCCACGAGGAGGCGATGCAGTTGCCTCGCGGCGTCCCGGGCGGCGAAGGCGGCGATATCCAGCCGCTGCGCCGGAGGGTCCAGATCCACACCCGCGGCCAGGTCTGCGTCACTTCGCGCTCCGGCCGAGAGCTGAATATTGAGCCCGCGGGCGAGCCGGTGGGCGTAGCGCCCCACCCGGCCGAACCTTGCCGCGACATCCGCCGCTTCCAACTGCGCCACATCCCCCAGGCGGGCGAGTCCGAGCCGCTGCCACACGCTCACGAGGTCGGAATATTCTTTGCGCGCGGCCGTGGTGGTGGCCGCGTGCAACAGTTCCTGGACGGGGTGAGGGAAAAGGAACTCCGCGGTTTCGGGGGTCGGGACGATCAGCGATCTGCGCGCCGCCAGGATCGCCGTGAGGAACCCCGCGGCCACCCCGACCTGGGCCTCCACGCCGGCGCCCGCTC
>CAMXUZ010000117.1 GCA_947251855.1 uncultured Ruaniaceae bacterium | reverse complement strand
GTACTCGCGGTTCGCGCGGAAGAACTACTTCTACCCCGACATCCCGAAGAACTTCCAGACTTCGCAGTCCGACGAACCCATTGCCTTCGACAGGCACGTGGACGTGGAACTCGACGACGGTGAGGTCGTCCGGGTCGAGATCGAACGTGCCCACATTGAAGAAGACGCGGGCAAGAACGTCCACGTCGGTGGCACGGCCGGGCGTATCCACGGGGCGACCTATTCGCTCGTGGATTACAACCGGGCGGGAATCCCGCTCGTGGAGATCGTCACCCGCCCCATCACCGGGGTGGGGGAGCGCGCACCGGAGGTGGCGCGGGCGTACGTGAAGACCCTGCGTGACATCTTCCGGGCGATCGGGGTTTCCCAGGCGCGCATGGAACGCGGCAACGTGCGGGCCGACATCAACCTCTCGTTGCGGCCGACCCCGCAGGACCCGCTGGGCACGCGCACGGAGACGAAGAACGTCAACTCCTTCCGATCGATCGAACGGGCCGTGCGTTACGAGATCTCCCGCCAGGCCGGGGTGCTCGACGCGGGTGGAACCGTGCTGCAGGAAACCCGCCACTACCACGACGACACCGCCTCCACCTCATCCGGGCGGCCGAAGTCTGACGCGGAGGACTACCGCTACTTCCCCGAACCGGACCTCGTGCCACTCACCCCGGACCGGGCGTGGGTCGAGGAGCTGCGGGCCACCCTGCCGGAGATGCCCGCCGCGCGCCGGCGCCGCCTGCAACAGGAGTGGGGCTACTCCGACCTGGAGATGCGCGACGTCATCAACGCCGACGCGATCGACGTCATCGAAGAGACCATCGCTGCCGGCACCTCCGCGGCCGCCGCCCGCAAATGGTGGATGGGGGAGCTGCTGCGCGTGGCCAACGACCAGGGCGTGGAGCTCTCCTCCCTCACGAGCGCCGGCACGATCGTGGAGCTGCAAGGCCTCATCGATTCTGGCCGGATCAACGACAAGCTCGCTCGGCAAGTACTCGAAGGGGTGCTCGCGGGTGAAGGGAGCCCGGAAGCAGTCGTCTCGGCCCGCGGGCTGGAAATCGTCTCCGACGACGGCCCGCTGCTGGAGGTCATCGACACAACCCTCGCCGAACAGCCCGACATCGCCGAAAAGATCAAGGAAGGCGACATGCGCCCGATCGGCGCGGTCATCGGCGCGGTGATGAAAGCGACCCGCGGCCAAGCCGACGCGGGCCGCGTGCGCGAGCTCATCCTCGAGCGCGTCAGCGGTTAGCGCAGCTACAACGAGAACGGGGGCCCGCGGGCCCCCGTTCTTGTGTCTGTAGCGAGGTTGCGGCCAATTTCACCTACCGGAAGGGTTCTCTTGAGATCAAGAGAATGATACCGTATTAGGGAAGATCAATTTCGGTATGTGAAATTACTAAGATTGGACGTGACACTCATGACTGTGAGCGGCATCGAGATCACCGCTGAACTGCCCGAGGGTGCGGAAGAAGTAGTCAACGATCGCGCACTTGAGCTCATCGTTAAGCTCCACCGGGCCCTCGAAGGTCGCCGCCAGGAAGCGCTTGCCGCGCGGAGCGCTCGTGAGGCCGAGCTCGCGGCCGGAGGCACCTTGGACTTCCTCCCCGAGACCGAACACATCCGCACCGACGATTCCTGGCAAGTTGCCCCGCCCGCGCCCGGGTTGGAGGATCGCCGGGTGGAGATCACCGGCCCCACTGACCGCCGGATGACCATCAACGCCCTCAACGCGGGTGCGAAGGTTTGGCTCGCCGATCAGGAAGACGCGAACACGCCGCATTGGGACGCCGTCATCGGCGGGCAGCTCAACCTCCTGCACGCGATCAACCGAACCATTGACTTCACCCACGACAACGGCAAACACTACGCGCTCAAGGCCGATGAGGAGCTCGCGACGATCGTCGTGCGCCCCCGCGGGTGGCACCTGCCCGAGAAGCACATCCTCGTCGACGGCGAGGTCACCTCGGGATCGCTCGTCGACTTCGCGCTCTACGTCGCCACCGCGGGCGTGCGCCAGATCGAGAAGGGCCAGGGCCCGTACTTCTATCTGCCGAAGATGGAACACCACCTCGAGGCGCGGATGTGGAACGACGCCTTCAATATCGCCTCCGACCACCTCGGCTTCGACCGCGGGACCATCCGGGCGACCGTCCTCATCGAAACCATCCCGGCCGCGTTCCAGATGGAAGAGATCCTGTACGAACTGCGCGAGCACTCCGCGGGCCTGAACGCGGGCCGCTGGGACTACCTATTCTCCGTGATCAAGAACTTCCGCACCCGCGGCAAGGAGTTCCTCCTGCCGGACCGCAACGCGATCACGATGACCGTTCCCTTCATGCGGGCCTACACCGAACTCCTCGTGCGCACCTGCCACAAGCGCGGTGCGCACGCGATCGGGGGCATGGCGGCGTTCATCCCCAGCCGGGATGAAGAGGTCAACAAGGTCGCCTTCGAGAAGGTGCGCGCCGATAAGACCCGCGAGGCCGGCGACGGCTTCGACGGCTCCTGGGTCGCCCACCCCGGCATGGTGGAGCTCTGCAAGGAGGTCTTCACCGACGTCCTGGGTGAGAATCCCAACCAGATCGATAACACGCGCGAGGACGTCCAGGTCGGCGCAGCGGACCTGCTCAACGTCGCCGCCACCCCGGGCGACATCACCGAAGAGGGGCTGCGCAACAACGTCTCCGTGGCGATCCAGTACCTGCGCGCCTGGCTCGCCGGGCTCGGCGCCGTCGCGATCTTCAACCTCATGGAGGACGCGGCGACCGCGGAGATCTCTCGCTCCCAGATCTGGCAGTGGCTCCACAACGAGATCAAGCTCGCCGACACCGGCGACGTCGTCACCGCGGACCTCGTGCGAAAGATCGCGGACGAGGAAGTTGCGAAACTCCCGGGCGACCAGGCGGACTACGAGGACGCGAAGGCGACCTTCCTCGACGTCGCCATCGCGGATGAATACGTCGACTTCCTCACCCTGCCCGCCTACGAGAGGATGAACTGATGGCGCAACTGCAGACTGGTCAGCCCGCCCCCGACTTCACGTTGCCCTCGCACGAGGGTAAGGAGGTCTCGCTCGCGGAGCTTCGCGCGCAGGCGGACAAGGGTGTCATCGTGTACTTCTACCCCAAGGCCGCAACCCCGGGGTGCACGACCGAGGCCTGCGATTTTCGCGATAACCTCGCTTCGCTCGCCGGGGCGGGATACACGGTCGTGGGGATCTCTGCCGACCCGCTCGCGGACCTTGAGAAGTTCGCGGCCGATGAGCAGCTCACGTTCCCGCTCCTCTCTGACGACGGCGCGCAGGTCGCCCGTGCGTGGGGGAGTTGGGGCGAGAAGACGATCAACGGCAACACCTTCGAAGGGGTGCTGCGCTCGACCTTCGTGGTCACCCCCGAAGGAGCGGTCGCGCTCGCGCAGTACAACGTGGATGCCCAGGGGCACGTCGCCCAGCTACGCGAGGAACTCGTAGGGTAGAGCGCCTCGCGACGAGCGGGATCCGGCACGCGCCGGGTCCCGCTTTGTGTATGCCCTCCCTGCCGCCGTAGGTGCGTGTGCGGTAGATTTTCACGCAGCCGGGCCCGCGGTTCTCGCGCCGCTTGACAGCAGCAACGATTACCCATAAAGTCTACATAGTAGAAATAGTTTTCCACCTGTCGGAAACTCTCCGGTCAACCGGTGTAGCACGTTCAGGGGGCGTCAGACGCGTCCACCCGGGCGCGCGAAATCGGAAAGGTGAGCAATGGAGCTGTCGGACTTCAACAACCTCGAGCATTCAGAGGCGGCCCAGATCCTGCTGTCCTGCGCGCACGTGGAGCGCTGGGCCGACGAGATCGCCTCGGCTCGGCCGTACACGTCGGTCAACGCGCTGGCGGCAGCGACCGAGGAGTGCGCGAATCCGTGGACGCACGCAGAGATCGACTCGGCGCTCAAGCGCCATCCGCGGATCGGTGAACGCGCCAAGGGCGAGGACGCCGACGCAAGAATGAGCCGAGCCGAACAGGCCCGGCTCGGGATCGATAATGACATCCAGCGTCGCCTCGATGCTGGCAACGCCGCTTACGAAGAGAGATTCGGCTTCGTATTCCTCATTCGCGCCGCTGGGCGGAGCGCTGAGGAGATCCTCCAGTCCCTCGAGGAGCGGATGAACAACACTCCGGAGCAGGAACGCCTGATTGCCGCCGACCAGCTCCGGCAGATCGCCGCACTGCGGCTGAAAGGAATGATCTCCTAAATGGTTTCTTTCATTACCACCCACGTGCTTGACTCCGTCGCCGGTCGCCCCGCGGCGGGAATCGACGTCGTGCTGGAACGTTTGGACTCCGAGTGGTCCCACGTCGCGAGTGGAACGACTAACGACGACGGCCGGATCGGTGATCTCGGACCGGAGACTCTGCCCAGCGGTACCTACCGGATCACCTTCGACACCGGTGGCTACTTCGCTCAGACGAATACGCCCACCTTCTACCCGGAGGTCACGATCACCTTCGTGATCGATGCCAGCGAGAAGCACTACCACGTGCCGATCCTGCTCAGCCCATTCGCATTTTCCACCTACCGAGGAAGCTAGAAAGGAATACCCTCATGACTGAAGTTGACGTAACCCCCAAGGAGCTCCCCAGCGAGCACGCGGAGATGTACCGCGCCTCCCACGGAAAAGGGGAGGTCCACGTCGTCACGGTAGAACGCGAGGGGTCGGTCCATCACCTTCGCGACTACACGGTTAGCTCCGCGATCCGCGGGGATCTCGACCGGATCTACACCCATGGTGATAACGCCACCTGCATTGC
>CAMXUZ010000116.1 GCA_947251855.1 uncultured Ruaniaceae bacterium | reverse complement strand
GCCACGAGCGAGCAGGAGCCGGCCGAACTCCGTGCCCGGGTCACCTCCCCGGGGGGAACGACCGCGGCGGCCCTGGAGGAGTTCGAGGAACGCGGGGTGGCGGCGGGGATCATCGCCGGGGCGCGCAAGGCGTGGGAGCGTTCCAAAGAACTCGGCGCCGGATAGTTCCGGTCACGCGCGGCGGGCGAATTCCTCCAGGTGAGTGGTATCCCCGGACAGGATGAGCATGTCGTCCTCCTCGATCCGGGTCGTATCGGTCGTGTACACGAACGGCTGACCCGCCCGCTTCATCCCCAGCACGGTTACGCCGAACTTCGAACGAATCTGGGAGTGGCCGATCGTTGCCCCCTGAATCGACTTCGGGGCGCGCATCTTCACGATCGTGAAGTCGTCTTCCATCTCGATGAAATCGAGCATCCTGCCCGATACGAGGTGCGCTACCCGGGTGCCCGCGTCGTGTTCGGGGTACACCACGTGGTGGGCGCCGATCCGCTTGAGGATCCGGCCGTGCTCGGCGGAGATCGCCTTCGCCCAGATGAGCTGCGTTCCGATATCCACGAGGTTGCCGGTCGTCAGCACGCTCGCCTCGAGGGAGGAGCCGATCCCGACGACGGCGATGGGAAACTCCCGCGCCCCGAGCTGCTCGAGCGCTTCGGGGTTGGTCGTATCCGCCTCGACGATGGGGAGCCGCCCGGACCAGGTCTGGATGAGGTGGGGATCCTTCTCGACGGCGAGCACGTCCGTGCCTGCCTCGTCCAACGTCGTGGCGATGGCCGCCCCGAAGCGGCCCATTCCGATCACGAGTACGGCGGCGTCCGGCCCCAGATCTGTGGGCGTCAGTTTAGCCAACGATCGGCCTTTCTTTCGGAAGTCGGATGATTCGGCGGCGATGACGTAACGCTAACGCAGCCGCGAGCGTAATGGTGCCCACCCGCCCGGCGAACATCAGCCCGAGGAGGATGTACTTCGCCGACGCGGGCAGCCCCGCGGTGATCCCGGTGGACAGCCCGCTGGTGGCGAAGGCGGAGATCACCTCGAAGAGCACGACGTTGAGGTGCAGGTCCGTGGTGAGGAGCAGGGCGAGGGTCGCGATGCCGACCATGGTCGCGCCGATGAACGCCACCGCGATGGCGAGCCGGACGACGGAAGGGTCCAATCGCCGTCCGAACGCCTCGATATCGGTATCCCCGCGGGCCTCGGCGATGATCGCGAGCACCATGACGGCAAGCGTCGTCACTTTGATCCCGCCGGCGGTGGAGGCCGATCCGCCGCCGACGAACATCAGCGCATCCTGTAGGAACCACGAGGCCTCGGTCATGTCGGGCACGCCCACGGTGTCGATTCCCGAGGACCGGGGGGTCATCCCCGCGGTGAGGGAGGCGACGAGTTTTTCACCGACGCTCAGCGGTCCCAGCGTGCGCGAGTTGGACCATTCGAACGCGGCGACGCCGACTGCGCCGACGCCCCACAGCAGCAGCGAGGTGCTGATCGTGAGCTTCGCATGCAGGCTCCAGCGGCGGGGTTCGCGCAGGCGGGAGGAGATGGAGAGGATGACGGGGAACCCGATCGCACCGATGAACGTGCCGATGAGGATCGGCAGGCTCATCCACGCGTCCCCCGCGTGTCCGCCCAGCCCGCCGGGCAGAATGACGAAACCCGCGTTATTGAACGTGGAGACCGCCATGAACCAGCCGTGCCAGATCGACTCACCGACTCCGAACCCGAGCGTGAGGAAGCGGGGGATGAAGGCGAAGGACAGGGTCGTGGTGATCGCGAGCGACGCGATGATCACCGCGCGGACGAGGGTCCCCACCTCCCCGAGCGCTTCGGTCTTCGTCTCCACCTGGGCAAGGAGGCGTTGGGTGAGGCCGATGTGCCGGGAGACCGCGAGGGCGAGGATGGAGGCGAGGGTCATGACGCCGAGCCCGCCGACCATGATCCCGACCATGATGACCCCGTGCCCGAAGGTCGACCAATAGGTCGCGGAGTCGACCGTCACGAGCCCGGTGACGCATACCGCCGAGGTCGCGGTGAACAACGAATCCACGAACGGTGCGCGCGTGCCCGTGGCAGTGGCGATGGGGAGCTGCAGCAACGCGGTCACGACGGCGATCACCCCGGCGAACACCGCGAGGGTGAGCCGGGCGGGGGAGCGGCGGGCGACGTCGTCGAGCCAATCCCGTGGGCGGGCGAGGAACGCGACTCGCTCACTCCTCACACTGCCTCCTTCAGCATTGGTTGCTTCCGCGTTTTCCGGATAGGTTGAGCATATGCCTGCAAAGACGCTCCTGGTGTGGTCAGATGAGCTCCTACAGTACAATTTCGGGCCGACCCACCCCATGGCTCCCGTGCGATTGGGGTTCACGCGCAGTCTCATCGGCGCGTTGGAGCTGCTCAAAAGCGTGGAGGTCGCCGACGCCCCGGTCGCCCCCCGCGCGGAGCTGGAACTCGTTCACGACCCGGAATTCATCTCCCGGGTGGAGGCCGAGGAGGCCGACCTCCCCTACGGTCTGGGCACCGAGGATGACCCGGTGTTCGCCGGGATGCACGAGGCCGCCGCCCGGATCGCGGGTGGCACCGTACGTGCGGCGAAGCACGTGTGGGAGGGAGCGCCGTCGCGGGCAGTGAACTTCGCCGGTGGGATGCACCACGCGATGCCGGGCACGGCGGCGGGGTTCTGTGTGTACAACGACGCCGCGATCGCGATTCAGTGGCTGCTGGACCACGGCGCCGAGCGGGTCGCCTACCTCGATATCGACGCCCACCACGGGGACGGGGTCGAGCGGGCGTTCTGGGACGACCCACGGGTGCTGACGATCTCGATCCACCAGACCGGGATGTCGCTGTTCCCCGGAACCGGCTTCGCCCAGGACGTCGGTGGCCCCCGGGCGCGGGGGACCGCGGTCAACGTCGCCCTGCCCGCCCGCACCCGCGACGAGGGGTGGCTGCGGGCGCTGGTCTCCGTAGCGGATCCGCTGCTGCGACAGTTCGACGCCCAGGTACTCGTCTCCCAACACGGATGTGACTCCCACTACCGCGACCCGCTCACGCAGTTGGAGATCTCGGTGGATGCCCAGCGTATCGCGGCGGAGATGATCCGCGCGTGGGCGAGTGAATACGCGGGTGGGCGATGGCTCGCGGTCGGGGGCGGTGGATATGACATCGCCTCGACCGTCCCGCGGGTGTGGGCGAACCTCGTGGCGATCGCCTCCGAGCAGGACCTCGATCCCGCAACACCGTTGCCCCGCCGGTGGCGGAGCGACCTCGTGGCGGCCGGGTTCGAGGTGGCAGAAACGATGAGCGACGAGCGCCAGCCCCAGCACGGGTATTTCGCCGAGGGCTACGACCCGGCTGATCCGATCGATCGGGTGATCATGGCGACCCGCCGCGCGGTGTTCCCTGAGCACGGGCTCGACCCGGTGCTAGATTGATCTTAGTACCTGAAAGAATCGGTGCCGTTCTGGGGAAGCCGACCCGCGGGCTTTGCCGGTGGGATAGTCTCACCGCTAGAGTTTGCCGGTAGCCCCGCTCGCACGATCGGCGTTCTGAACGGAAAGGAGACTCCCGATGGCACAGCCCCCTGGGCCCCGTTTCCTGACCGTGGCTGAGGTTGCTGAGATGGCGCGGGTTTCGAAGATGACGGTGTACCGGATGGTTCACTCCGGGGAGCTTCCCGCGATCCGGGTCGGCAAATCGTTCCGGGTGCCCTACGAAGAGGTTGAAAAACTCTTCAGCGAAGTCATCGACGTCGAGTACGATTCCGGCTCCTAACGATTCCGTCCCTGGGGTTCGCCTTCGGTGAGCGACGAGCGTCACAGCGGTGAGGGCTGTTACACCCGTGAAAAACCGCCGGCGCAGGGAGTAGAATCGTCGGCAGTGTGTGGGCTCGGGAGTCCGCGCCTATCCGTGTCCAGTTGGTAAGTGAGGTCCGTGTGGGTTCCGTAGTTAAGAAGCGCCGCAAGCGTATGTCGAAGAAGAAGCACCGCAAGCTCCTTCGCAAGACGCGCCACCAGCGTCGCAACAAGAAGTAGCCATCGAAAGGGCCGGGGAGATTTCCGGTCCTTTCGCTTTTCCCCCTCTGAATGCCTGACCGGAAGTAAGACGATGCGCATCGAGCTCTACACCCGCTCCGGGTGCACGTTGTGCGACGACGCCCGGCGCCTGCTCCAGCGCGTGTGCGTGGGCCGCGAGTGGTCGGAGATCGACGTCGATTCCGACCCGGGCCTTCGGGCCGAATATGGCGAATTCGTACCCGTCGTGGAAGTCGACGGCGAGCGGGTAGGGCAGTGGCACATTGAAGAGACCCGCCTGCGCGCGGCGATCGAGGGGAACAAAAAACGCGCCTCCCGCCGGTGGTTTCGCCGGCGAGAAGCGCGGAACTGAAGGACCCGCCCGCGCCGTTAGTCCTGAGCCACGGCAGCGACGTCGAGTTCGATCTTCACTTTGTCACCCACGAGCACGCCGCCGCCCTCCATGGCGACGTTCCACGTGAGCTCGAAGTCTTTGCGTGAAATGGAGGTCTCCGCCGAGAATCCGAGGCGCAGTTTCCCATCCGGGCCCGTGGTCGAGCCGTGGTAGGCCGCCTCGAGGGCGACCGGCCGGGTCACCCCGTTCGCGGTGAAGTCCCCGTTGACGACGAACTCCTCCCCGCTGCCTTCCACCGAGGTGGTGCGGAAGGTCCACTCCGGGTTCTCCTCCGCGTGCCAGAAGTCGGCGGAGCGAAGGTGTTCGTCGCGACCCGGCTGTCCGGTGTCGACACTCGCCGATTCGATGTCCACGCTGACGGTGGACTGGGCGAAGTCCTCGGCGACCTCGAGGGTGCCGGAGAAGGCCGTGAATGTGCCGCGGACTCGGGCGACGCCGGCGTGGCGTACGGAGAAACCGAGCACGGAGTGGGCCGTGTCGATGTCGAATGTGCCCGTGGGAAGCGTGGTCATGGAAACCGCCAATCAGATCTAGTTGAAAGTTGCACTACCTACTATCCTGGGGATGTAGCATCATGTCAAGGTGCGCTCGGCCGCGGAATGGCGGGACGGGCGGAGAGTTGGGGAGAAGATGAGCGAACCGAAGTGGCTGTCCGCAGCCGAGCAGCGGGCCTGGCGCGCGTTCCTGACCGGATCGGCGTGGCTGCAGGAGGCGCTGAACAACGATCTGGAAGAAGAGAACGACCTGTCGATGAACGAGTATGAGATCCTCGTTCGGCTCTCGGAGGCACCGGAGCGACGCGTGCGGATGTCGGTGCTCGCTGAGCACCTCGTGCATTCCCGGTCCCGGCTCACGCACACGATCGCCCGCATGCAGCGCCAGGGCTGGGTCGACCGCGCTCCCTGCGCGGAGGATGGGCGCGGGGTGGAGGCGGTGCTCACCGACCGCGGTTACGAGACCCTCGTCGCGGCGGCGCCGGGCCACGTCGCCTCGGTGCGCCGCCACCTCGTCGACGTCCTCACTCCGGAACAGATGGCCGCGCTCGGGGAGATTTTCACTACCGTCGCCGCCCGGCTGCACCCGCAGGCCCCGGACGTGCTCACGGTCTCCGAGGTCGCGGGGAACTGAGGACCCCGGGGTGGGAGATCGCCCACGTCAACGTGAGTTCTGCTGCCAATTCTGAGACACTGACTCTTATGGCCCGTACCCTGGTACACCTCCTGCGACACGGTGAGGTGCACAACCCCGATTCGATTCTTTACGGACGGCTCGCTGGCTACAACCTCTCCGATCTGGGCAACGAAATGGCCCGGATGGCCGCCGACGACCTCGTCGCCCGCGGGGCGAACGTCACCCACGTGGTCGCCTCCCCCCTCGAACGCGCGCAACAAACCGCAGCGCCCATCGCCGAGGCCTACGGATTGCCGATCGTCACCGATGAGCGGGTCCTGGAGGCGGAATCCAAATTGCAGGGTCAGCCCGTCTCCGTGCGGCCGGGGCTGCTCCTCAAGCCCAAGAATCTACGGAGGCTGCTCAACCCGTTCCTGCCCTCCTGGGGAGAACCCTACGACGCGCAGGTCGCGCGCATGATCGAGGCGATCAAGAGCGCCCGCGCCGCCGCTGAAGGGAGCGAGGCCGTGCTCGTTTCTCACCAGAGCCCCATCTGGACGACCCGGCTGTTCCTCGAGGGGCGCGCGTACCTGCACGACCCGCGCAAGCGCCAATGTACCCTCGCCTCCCTCACCACGTTGATCTTCGACGGCACCACCCTCGTGGGGCTGGGCTACCGCGAACCCGCCGGTGAGCTGCTGCCCCGCGCCACTGCGATTACATGATGAACGAACGGATTCGCCGTATCCTCACGGTCGCGGCCACCGCTTTCGCTGCGCTCGGGCTCGCGGCCTGCACGGGCACCGCCACGCCCGCGCCCACCTCGACGAACGACACCGACTCCGGCTACGTCAGCGGGGATGGCTCCGTCCAGCAATGGTCCCCGGAAGAACGCGAGGAGCCCGTCGAGCTCGCCGGGGAGTCGATGACCGGAGACCCTCTCGACCTGGAGGACTGGCGCGGCAGCGTCGTCGTCGTGAATTTTTGGTACGCCGAATGCCCGCCGTGCCGCAAGGAGGCCCCCGACCTCGTCGCCCTCGCCAAGGAATTCGAGGGCGAGGTCCAGTTCATGGGCGTGAACCACATCAACGAACCCGAGACCGCCCTCGCCTTCGAGCGCCGCTTCGAGCTGCCGTACCCGAGCCTGCACGATAAAGACGCCGCCGGGGTTGCGAGCATGCAGAACGTCGTGCCACTGCAGGCGATGCCCTCCACGGTCGTGCTCGACGCCGAGGGGCGGGTAGCCGCGCGGATCCTTGGGTTGGCGGAAAAGGCCACACTCAAAGCCCTCATCACCGACACCCTGGCCGAGAGCTGATCGTGGGCGCCACCTTCGCCGAAGTCGTGTTCACCGGCTCGATGCTGCTCGCCATCCCCGTCGCACTTCTGGCCGGCATCGTCTCCTTCGCCTCCCCGTGCGTGCTCCCGCTCGTTCCCGGATACCTCGGTTACGTCGGTGGGATGGCGGGGGCCGACGACGGCAAACGGGGCAAAGTCGTTGCCGGGGTCGCGCTGTTCATCGCCGGCTTCGCCGCCGTGTTCGTCGCGATGACGGCGGCGCTGAGCAGCGTCGGGATCCTGTTGCTGCGCTACCAGGACCTCATCACCAGGCTGCTGGGCGTCGTCGTCATCCTCATGGGGCTCGCGTTCATCGGGGCGTTCCCGTTCCTCCTGCGCGAACGGCGCCTGAACGTCTCCCCGCGGGCGGGGCTCGTGGGCGCGCCGCTGCTGGGGGTCACCTTCGGGCTGGGCTGGGCCCCGTGCATCGGCCCCACGCTCGCCGCCGTCATGGCCCTCGCCCTGGACGAGGCGGATCCCAGCCGAGCGATCATCCTGACGATCGCCTACTGCCTCGGGCTCGGGCTGCCCTTCCTCGGCGTCGCGTTCGGACTGCGATCATCCCAGCGCATGATCGACTGGATGAAGCGCCGCCGCGTGGCAATCATGCGTTTCGGCGGCGGCCTGCTCGTCCTCATCGGGCTGCTGCTCGTCACCGGCGTGTGGGCGCGGCTCACCCTGCTGCTGCAGGGCCTCATCGATACCTGGGACCTCGTGATCTGATGGCGGAGGTGAACCGATGACCTACACCCCCGAAGGTCTCAAGGGCACAGAGAACACCCCGCGACGGCCCAAACCCGCCGGGTCGCTGGGCCTGCGCGGATGGGGGCGCTGGATGTGGCGTCAACTCACGTCGATGCGCGTGGCGCTCATGCTGTTGCTGCTCCTCGCCGTCGCCGCCCTGCCCGGATCGTTCTTCCCACAGCGCCCCGCAGACCCCGCCGCCGTCGCCGCCTATTACAGCGACCACCCGGACCTCGCGCCGTGGTTGGAACGGGCGGGCCTGTTCAACGTCTACGGTTCGCCATGGTTCTCCGCGGTGTACATCCTGCTGTTCATCTCCCTCATCGGCTGCATCCTCCCGCGAGTGTGGGTCCACCTCCGGGCGATGCGCTCGGGGCCGGCGCGGTTACCCCGGAGCCTCAAACGCTTCCCGGTCCAAGCGGAATTCCTCACCCCTCTGGCCCCCGAGGAGGCGCTCGGGAAGCTCAAGGTCGGGCGGCTGCACAAGGTCGAGCGTGTCTCCGGCGACGGCGGGGCTCACCTTTCCGCGGAAACCGGCTACGGCCGCGAGACGGGTAACATCGTGTTCCACCTCGCGCTCGTCGGGCTCCTCATCGCGATGGCGTGGGGCCACATGATCCACTACCGCGGACAAGCGCTCGTGGTCGAGGGCAACTCCTTCGTCAACGCGCCGTTGGACTATGACTCCTTCGATGCCGGGCCGCTGTTCGACGACGAATCGTTGCAGCCGTTCCGGTTCACCCTGGAGGAGTTCTTCTCAGAATTCACGATGGACTCCCGGGCGTTGGACTTCCGCGCCGACGTCACCGTACATACTCCCGGCGGGGAATCCCGGCCGGAATCGATCTGGGTGAACGACCCCCTCGACATCGACGGTGCCCGGGTCTACCTCCAGGGCAACGGTTTCGCGCCGTCGATCACTGTTCGAGATACCGGGGGCGAGATCGCCTTCAGCGGTCCCGTGCCCTTCCTTCCCCAGGACGAGGTGTACGCCTCCACCGGCGTCGTCACCGTTCCCGACGCGAATATGGGGGAGAACCAGCTCGGATTCCAGGGCACGTTCCTCCCCTCGGCGATCCCCTCCGATGACGGCGCGTTCGTGGGCTCCGCCCACCCCGCCCCGATCGATCCCGTGCTCATCCTGCAGTTATGGGAGGGCGACCTCGGCCTCGACGCGGGAATTCCGAAGTCGCTCCTCGTTCTCGACACGGAGAACATGACCCAGGTGATGATCCCCGGCGATGACGGCGAAGGCGGGGACGAAGTGCCCTACCGAGCCGTGCTGCGCCCGGGTGAGGAAGTGGAACTCCCGGACGGGCGGGGAACCGTATCGTTCGACTCCCTCCCCCGCTTCGTCGCCCTCGACCTGCGCTACGACCCGTCTATCATATGGATGGGCGGATTCGCGGTGCTCGCGATGCTCGGGCTCAGCGGGTCACTGTTCCTCAGGCGCCGCCGGATCTGGGTGAAACTGGAACCGCACGGTGAGGAAACCCTCGTCACCGCAGCGGCACTCGCCCGAGGCGACGATCCGGGGCTCGAAAGGGCGCTCGAACGAGTGCTCGCCGAACTCCCCGACGTGGAAGAGCAGCAGTCCGACGCCAGCGACGATACTGAAGGAAAATGATGAGTCTGGAAAACCTAAGCATCGTTCTCGTATACGGGGCGATGGCGGCCTATACCGTGGCGATGCTCGGCTTCGCGATCGACCTGTTCGGACTCGGTAGCCGCACCGTGGCCCACAAGCGCCGCGCCGCGGGGATCGGGATGAGCACCACGTGGCTCGCTGCGGTCCTCCACCTCGGTGCGCTGATCACCCGAACCATGGCTGCCGGCCGAGTGCCCTGGGCGAACATGTACGAGTTCACCCTGATGTTCACGTTCTTCGTCGTCGCGACCTTCCTCGGCCTGAACTTCGCGCGCGACATGCGCTTCCTCGGTTCGCTGGTGAACCTCCTCATCGTGCTCGGGCTCGGCCTCGCGACCTCGGTGCTCTACGTCAACGCCGAGGGGGTGGAGCCGATCCTCGACAACTACTGGCTCATCATCCACGTGTCGGTGGCAACAATCTCCACCGCGCTGCTGTACATCGGCGCCGCGTTCGCCATTCTTCAACTCTTCCAACACGCCGCGGAGAAGAAGACGGTGGGCGCCGCGCCGCAGCAGGTGGTGAACCTGCGCAGCCGCAAACAGTCCTCCCGAGTGCGCAACCTCACCGAGGAAACAACCACCGCGTCCGCCGGTGGGGGCGGCTCGGCGGGCGCCGGCTCGACGACGGCGGTGCTCGACGCTGACACCGACGCCGACACCGACGCACCCTTTGACTCTCGTGAGAAGACCTCCCCATTCCTACGGATCATGGGGTCTCTTCCCTCCGCCGCGAAACTGGAGATCTGGGCGTACCGGATCGTCGGGGTCGGGTTCGTGACGTGGACGTTCACCATCATCGCAGGCGCGATCTGGGCCGAGCACGCGTGGGGGCGTCCCTGGGGATGGGACCCGAAGGAGACGTGGTCCTTCGTCGTGTGGATCATCTATGCGGCGTACCTGCACGCTCGCGCGACGGTGGGGTGGACCGCAGAGAAGTTCGCCTACTTCCTTCTCGTCGGGTTCCTCGCCCTACTCGCGAACTTCTACCTCGTGAACCTGTTCATCCCCGGGAACCACTCCTACGCGTTCTAACTCTCGGTAGCGGGGCCGTCGTTGGGCTCGTCTTTGTTGCGTTGGTCACGCAGGTTCCGCTCCTGGAGGTAGCGCAGGAAGTCCGGGTCGTCGTCGGGTGCGACCGGGGTGCGGTGTTCGTGGTCCGGGCCCTGTCCGCCGGCGTAGAATCGCGAGATGAACAGCCAGAGCAACGATCCCACGAGGGGTTGTAGAAGCAGGATCATGACCACCCAGGCCCACGTGGGAACGCCCGGGCGGCGTTCGTTTTCCGTACGCACACAGTCGATCACCGCATACGTGGTGAGTCCGATTATGAGCAGGGTGAAAATAATTCGCATGAATTCAGCCTACGCTTGAGTTTATGTTCCGGTATGCCGCACTTCGTATCAGTCTACTCGTGGTCGTCGGCGCCCTGTTGTTCCTCGCGGGAATGCGTGGGGTGCTCCTCGCAGGATCGAGCATCATCATCGCCGCGTTGCTCGCATACATCTTCTTCCCCACCCAACGAAATCAGGCCGCGCAGCGGCTCGAGCAGATCGCGCACCGGGAGGAAAAGCCGCGTGAGCGCGATGAAGACATGGCCGCGGAGGATGCCGTGGTCGAGGAGTCCGTGGTCGAGGATGCGGATGCCGGCTCAGAGGAGTCCGGCGAGCAGGAGGGCGACTCCGATACCGAGCTGAACTAGGCCGGTATCGCGCAGCGTCGGGATCATCTCCGCGCGGGAGCGCAGCACCCGAGTCGCAAGGACCAGCGCCCAGGCCCCGAACAGCAGGCCGAGCA
>CAMXUZ010000115.1 GCA_947251855.1 uncultured Ruaniaceae bacterium | reverse complement strand
GGCACGGGGTGGCGAGCACGAGCACTTCGGCGAACCGCGTCGGATTCCCCGACACCCACCAGGCGATGCCGGCGAGCGCGAGGGAGAAAACCGTGAACGGAACCGCGAACCGGTCGGCGAGGCGCACGATGGGCGCCTTCGATTCTTGAGCCGCGTGGACGAGGGTGATGATGCGCTGGTATTGACTTTCTGACGCCGGTCGCAGGGCGCGGGCGGTGACGGCATCCGTGCCGTTGACCGCCCCCGAGGGGACCTCCGCGCCTGCGCTCAGGGTCACGGGCAGACTCTCGCCGGTGAGGGAGGAGGTATCGAAGGCCGCGGATGAGCTCACGAGCTCGACGTCGACGGGCACGGTCTCTGCGGGGCGGATGAGAAGCAGGTCGCCGGGGAGGACTTCGTCCGCCGGGCGATCCTCGGGAGCTCCCTGCGCAGAAGGGAGCACGTGGGCGATATCGGGTGCCCGATCGAGGAGCGAGGTGAGTTCCCGGCGGGCCCGCTGCTCGGCGTAATCCTCCAACGCCTCCCCGCCGGTGAGCATGAGGGCAACGATGAGCGCCGCCGCGTACTCGCCGGTGGCGAGGGTGGCTGCCATCGCGACGACGGCGAGGATGTCCAGCCCCCAATGCCCGCGGAGGATATCTTTGACCATTCCCACGCTCACCCACACGATAATCCCGAGCACGTAGATGGTCGCCGCGAAACGCGCCGCCGTCGCTACATTGGCGAGGTAGAGCCCGACGACCAGGAGCCCGACGACGATCGTGGCAAGGACGAGTGGGTAGCGGCGCAGGAGGTTCATAACCCCATTGAACCCCAGTAATGGCGCGGCTTCTAGCAAGGATAGGCTTGGCTAACTGCTTGTACTCGAGCGGATCGGACCCCTCGAGCGTGGGAACAGACGCAGTCGAGGCGATACCCTGCGGGGTATGGTGTGTGGGTGTGCAAATGGAACCGACGTGGCCCTCTTTTGAACCGGATCGTGCGGGGAACGATCGGGGCGTTCATCATGGCTTTCGCCCTCGCGAGTTGGCAGACACCGCTGATCGCCGCTTTCGGCGCAGTGACGTCGCTGTTCGTGCTTGTTACGGCGTTCACCGGCAGGTGTCTGGGGGAGCGGGGGTAGAACCGGTGCCCGAACGAAGAACCGCCCCCGGGTCCGGGGGCGGTCGGTCGCGGGCTCAGCCGCGGGTTCAGACGGGGAAGCGGAACGTAGCTGCCAACGCCGTACCGTTGGGCATGTCGTCGGCGCGCACCGCGTACACTTTGCCATTGACGATGAGGGTTCGGCGCAGAATCTCGTCACCTACACCGTAGTTCGAGGCGTCGTCCTGCGAGGACTCGATCACTTCGGCAGTGGTCTCATCCACATAGCCGGGGATCCGTTGGTCAATGTCGACCATGAGGGCATCGATCGCGTTGTACACCGCGGCGCGGGCGATATGGGCGAGATCGGTTGAGCCCAGGCCTTGCGCGGCTTTTGCCTGAAAGTCCTCGCGCACCTCGGCGATCTCCTGGGCGTACAGGTCGTCCAGGATCGGCCGGGCCCGTTCGGCTAGTTGCTCCGGGGAGAGACTTTCGGGGTTGCCCGAGATCGTCTCCTGGGCGAGGAATTTATAGGAGTTCGTGCGCCGGTAGGCACTCGCCAACGGATCAGCAGAGGCAAGGATCAACGGGAGTCTCTCCCGGCGTAGTACCGGCAGGATCGCCTTGTTGATGGCGGCGGTGTACTGCTGAGCGCGAAGATCGCCGTCTTCGCTGCCCTTGCCGAAAGTGGCCCGGCCCGAGAGGTCGAGGTTGAGGTAGGAATCGATATCAGCCGGCATCTCCGCCGGTTGTAGTTCCCGCGCGGGAGTGTCTGCGGCAACCTTCACCAGCCGAACGGAGTTCTGCGCGAGTGCGAGCACATACGCCGATTGCGGGAACGTGATCGTGCGCAGTAACGGCTTGATATAGAACCGATCCGCGATATCCACGGTCGCGGTGAACCGGTTGGGAAGGCGATAGGTTTCAAACATGCCTTCCGAGATGAACACCGCCAGCGAGTTCGACTGGTACTGCCAGAACAAAGCATCCTGAAGGAGCGTTTCCACCGACTCCTTCACCCGCTCAAGCATGTCTTTACCAACCTGGGCGGACTCCAGCTGCCCGAGGACCTCGCGCAACTGGTTCTTCAACTCGATCCGCGCCCGCTCCCCATCCTCGGGCAACGGGCCCGCGGGAGTGTAAATGGAAACGCAATTGGGTTCGCGAACCGCGGCCAAAAGGTCGATATCACCACGGCTTGGGATGTCTTTGTGGGCCATGAACGAATCTCCTTCACGATGAGTTCCCACCGCATCCAACGGAGTCGTTCCCCGCCGGTTTCCTGCGGTGGACTGCCAGTCTAATCGTGAGCATCGAGATTCTGCGGGGCTTTCTACCTATCCGGCCGTCTGGGCACCGGCGATCGGGGGCGGCAAGACACCCGAGTAGGGTAGGAGGCGATGAGTACGCGCACCGCGGCCGCCCGCGCCCAGATCCCCTGGCACTGGGGCGCACCGCCGCGCGCGAGCGTTCCTGCCCGCACG
>CAMXUZ010000114.1 GCA_947251855.1 uncultured Ruaniaceae bacterium | reverse complement strand
GCCGCCGTTGCCATCTCGCACGCGACGACACCGCCGCCGATGATGGCGATCCGGCCGGGCACCTCGCGCATCGAGGTGGCCTCCCGGCTCGTCCACGGGTGTGCCTGCGCCAACCCGTCGATCGGGGGCAGGACCGCCTCCGAGCCCGTGCACACGACCACGCCCTCCCGCGCGGAGAGGATCAGCTCCCCCTCGCAGGTTTCCACGGGCTCGCGGCGCGGCCCCGGGAGCCGGCCCCGCCCCCCCACGAGCGTCACCCCCGCACTCTTCACCCAGTCCACCTGCCCGGAGTCGTCGTAGCCGGAGACGAAACTGTCCCGGCGCTCGAACGCGGCGGCGGCCGCCACCCGGTCGCCCGTCACCTCCCGGGCCCCCGCGACCCGGCGGGCCGCGTCGACGGCACGCACGGGGCGTAGCAGTGCCTTACTGGGGATGCACGCCCAGTAGGAGCACTCCCCGCCCACGAGGTCGGATTCTACGATCGCGGCGCTCAACCCTCCTTGATGGGCGTAATCGGCGACGTTCTCTCCCACCGGGCCCGCGCCGATGACCACGACGTCGAACTCGTGCGGCGCGCCCCCGGCGTGCTCATAGTTCTCGTTCATCCACCCAGCCTGGGCCCGTGCCGGCGCTCCGGCAACGCCTTGACAGCCCCACCGAGCCGCGGGTGGAGCGGGACGCGAGGGGCAGGAGGCCGAGCGTTACGCTAGTATTCAGCATCATTCCTTCATCCACCTGAACCGTTCAATGAGGAGCAACTGTGACGATCGTCGTGGGATTCGTACCAACACCCGAAGGGCGCGCGGCGCTCGAGCGCGCGTTAGCGGAGGCGAAGCTACGCCGCCTCCCCTTGGAAGTGGTGGATTCCCACCGCGGGGGCGGTTCTTACGACGTCAAGGAAGCGCACCGGATCGAAGCGGAGTTGGAGGAGTTCGGCACCCGGCTCAAAGCCGAAGGGGTGCCGCACAACATCCGCTCGTTCGTGCGGGGCAACGATCCGAGCGAGGATCTCGTCTCCGTCGCGGAGGAGTCCGAGGCGGAACTCATCGTCATCGGGCTGCGCCGGCGCACCCCGGTCGGCAAACTCCTGCTCGGATCCAACGCGCAACAGATCCTCCTCAACGCCGATTGCCCCGTCCTCGCGGTAAAAGCACCCAAGTCGGACCCGGAGTGAGCGGCGAGGAGCGGCCACCGGGCGAAGCCTCCCGCTAGAGGGAAGATTCCTGCATGGCCGCCGACGTCGACGCCTATTTCGCGAGCCTCCCCGCCGCCCGGCCGAACTCACCCCCGTTCGTCACCGGCAAGGGTCGATCCGATGTCCCTACGGAAGCAACCTCCCCACCGATCTGCTCGGGCGGATGATCCGCTTCCGGATCAACGAATACGAGCCGGGCGGCGTGAAGTGGATATGAGCGGTCGCGGCAGCCGCGCACCCCACCTCCATGGACAGAACAACTAGGCTCACGATATGACGAACCTCGACGCCCACCCCCGCGAACACGCTGGTGCCGCGAGCGACTGCAGCGGGCCGGAACTCACGGTCATCCAACCCCGCACCGTGCCCCTCGGCGGGATCCGAGCGATGCCGGTGCGCCGCACCCTGCCCCACCGGGAACTCTCCCTGATCGGGGCGTGGTGCTTCCTCGACCAATTCGTTTCCGATGGCGAGGCCGCGATGACTGTGCTGCCCCACCCGCACACGGCGCTGCAGACCGTCACCTGGCCCATCACCGGCGAAATCCACCACCGGGACTCCCTCGGCAACGACATCCACGTCCGCCCCGGCGAGCTCAACCTCATGACCGCCGGCCGCGGCGTCTCCCACTCGGAGTTCTCCCGCGACGGCGAGCGGCTCACCGGTGTGCAACTCTGGCTCGCCCTGCCCACCGGCCCCGACACCGGCGAGGCCGCCTTCGAGCAGATCACGCAGCTCCCCACCGTGGCCGGGCAGGGGTGGGAATTCACCGTTTTCATCGGCGAGCTCGACGGCGCCCGCTCGCCCGCCACCATCCACTCACCGCTCGTGGGTGCCGACGGCGAGGCTGCCCCGGGCGCGGAGGTCACCATGCCGCTCAACCCCGACTGGGAACACGGCATCCTCGTGTTCGACGGGGAGGTCCACGCCCACGAGGAGGTGGAGCAGTATTTCGCCGATCCCGCTGCGGCCCGCGACACCGATGATGCCGTGAACGATGGGGTGCTCAGCGCCGGCCACCTCTCCTACTTCGGCCTGGGACGCAGCGAACTCACCTTCACCGCAGGACCGGCCGGCGCCCGGGTGATCCTCATCGGCGGCGAACCCTTCACCGAGCCGGTCGTGATGTTCTGGAACTTCATCGGCCGAAGCCATGACGACATCGCCGAAGCGGCGGCCGCGTGGGCGCAGGACTGGCGGGGCGGGGGTAACGCGCGGTACGGCCTCGTCCCCGGCCACCGCTCCGATCACATCCCCGGTCCGGAGCTGCCGCCGGTGCGCCTGCGCCCCCGCCGCAGCCCCCACTATTCGGCGGAATAGGGCCCATCGCTCAACGGCGAACACGCAGGGCCGGCAGACGGGTGGAACCATTATGGTGAGTTGAATGAGTCAGGGTATTCCAGCGACGCTGCCCCTTGCGGTGATCATCGCGCTGGGGTTCATCCTGGTACCCCGCATCGTGAGCTGGTATCGGGGGAAGAGGATCGAGAACTTTGCCGGCGCCCGCGGCTGGCGCTACCAGAAGAACGCGGGCGAGGTCCTCGACCGCTACCCCCTGGAGTATCCCTTCTGGCGCCGGCAAGACCGCAAGGCGCGGCACCTCGTGCAGTTCGCCCACGAAGGATTCCACGTGGAGTCCTTCGAATTCTCCTACACCGAAGGGAAATATCGGCATCCCGCGCACATGCACGTGACGAGCATCGTCATCCCCCACGACGTGCCGTTCCTGCAGATCCGACCGGAGAACGCGCGCGACCCCGTCCGAAGGTTCTTCGGCGCCGAGGACACCCAGTTCGAATCGGCCGACTTCAACGAGATGTGGCTCGTGCACGGTGAGGTGCCCGAATTCACTCGCGACGTCATCAGTACTCAGATGATGAACTGGCTGATGGAGCGCCCCGGGCGCAATTTCAGTCTCTACCGCTGCTTCCTGTTCAACTACGCCGGCCACCGAATGGTACGAGAGGCGATCCTCGGGCACGCCGATCTCCTCATCGAGTTCTACCGTCAGATCCCCGAATACGCGTGGGAACGCACAACGCTCCGGTGAGCGCGTGGCAGCCACGACCGCCGCTCGCCCGAAAGGCTACCGTGGGTGAGAACTGAATCCGCAAGAAGGCGCTCGCATGCATAACCAGATGTTCACGCTCGTCCCGTACTTCATCCT
>CAMXUZ010000113.1 GCA_947251855.1 uncultured Ruaniaceae bacterium | reverse complement strand
CGTCGGTGACGGCGCCGCCGATCGGGATTCCCCTCGATCAGGAACCGGAACGAGACCCCGCCGAGTGAGGTGGCGCCTCGTGTACGAGGCAGGGCCCGAGGGCAGATATGGTTGCTCTAGGTTCACCCACGAGGAGAGTTCATGGACGCACTCGTTGCAGCGCTCGGTTCGAAAGTCATCACCGACCCCAACCGGCTCCCGGCCTACCAGCATGACCGGGCCTACGATCCGCACGTGGTCCCGCCCCGGGCCGTCGTCGTTGCCGAATCCACCGCCGACGTCGCCGCGACCCTTCGCTGGGCGAACGAGAACGGGGCTCCCGTCATCATTCGGGGGCTGGGCTCCAGCCTTTCGGGGGGCAGTTCCTCGCACACGCCGAGCATCGTGTTGTCGCTGGAGAAACTTACCGATATCACCGTCGATCCCGCTCACGGGGTCGCTATCGCCGGCGCGGGCGCGATCAACGCCGATGTGAAGAAGGCCGCGGCTGCCCACGGCCTGTGGTATCCGCCGGACCCCTCGTCGTTCGAGTTCTGCTCCATCGGCGGCAACGTCGCCACGAACGCCGGCGGGCTGTGCTGCGTCAAATACGGGGTCACCCGCGATTACGTGCTCGGACTCACCGTGGTGCTCGCCGACGGCGAGGTGCTCACCCTGGGCGGCAAGAACATTAAGGACGTCGCCGGGTTGCCGCTGTTGGATCTGTTCATCGGCAGCGAGGGGATCCTCGGCGTCGTCACTGAAGTGACCGTGCGGCTCGTGCCCCAACCGCTACCGCCCGCGACCCTCGTCGCCTTCTTCCCCAGCCTGGAATCCGCGTCCAGCGCGGTCGTCGGGATCAAATCCCGGCTCGTACCCTCTATGGCGGAGCTCATGGATCGCACGGCGATCAACGCGGTGGAGGAACGGCTGAAAATGGGACTCGACTGCGAGGCGGAGGCCTTCCTCGTCGTGCAGGTCGACTCCGGCACCGGAGCCGACGATGAGGTGAAGTTCATCGAAGAACAGTGTCTGGCAGGCGGCGCAACGGAATGCTTCTTCACCCTCGATCCCGACGAGGGCGAAATGTTCATCACCGCCCGGCGCGAGGGCATCCCCGCGGTGGAGCAGCTCGGCCCGCTGTTGCTTGAAGACGTCGGAGTGCCGGTTCCGCAGCTCCCTCGCCTCATGGCGGGCATCAATGAGATCGCGGCGAACCGGGAAGTGACGATCGCGATGGTCGCCCACGCGGGCGACGGCAACACCCACCCGCTCCTCGTGCTCGATCCGCAGGACGAGGCGCAGCAGGCCCGCGCGAAGGTCGCCTACGGGGAGATCATGGACCTCGCGATCAGCCTCGGGGGAACAATCACGGGGGAGCACGGGGTGGGCCGGCTGAAACAGCCATGGCTCACCGGCCAGGTGGGCCCGCGCGCCTACGAACTCACCCGGCAGATCAAGCAGCTCTTCGACCCGAACGGCATCCTCAACCCCGGGGTCATCGTCGCGAGTGACTGAGGCTGCCCCGCGGGATCAGTCCGCCCGGGCCGCGCTCGTCACCTCGATCCGAAACCCCTCGAAACCCGTGATCGCCCACGGGATATACCCCGGGCGGATATAGGCGGATAGGGTGACCTGCGCGGTCTCTTGATTCACGGCGTTCGTCGGGGAACCGACCGACAGCCCGCGCAGGCGCGAGCGCTGGCCCGGGCCGAGATGGGTAAGAAAGTCGTCAACCGCTGCTCGAACGGTTGAGTCACTGAGAGGCACCTCGGAACCGGGCTCGGCGAAATATGCGGGCTCATCGATCGCGGAGGCGGCGTGGATCGCGGCGGCATCGGCGAGCGCGAGGAGCCGTTTGCGTTCGATGTGCATTTGGGTGACCGTGGCGAGGGTGAGGACGAGGGCGATCGCGACGGCGGAGAGCACGATGGAAAGCACGAGCGTATTGCCCGCCTCAGGGGAATATCCGCGGGAGGAGCTTCGCCGAGAATCGGTTCCACCTCGCAGCATGTCACCCTCCGAATCGGTCGACCGTCGCGATCGCGTCAGCGCTCACGGTGACCGAGGACGCGACCCGGTCGACGACGAAGTCGGGCAGGAGGGGAAGGGCGACGTCGATGTTGACCTGGATATGCACGGCCCCACCGGGGGTGAGGCACGGGGTTTGCGCGCACGTCACTGTCAGTACCTCGCTCGCGGTGACGTCGATCCCATGGTCGGAGAAGGCCAGCGTGGTCGCGAGGAGGGCGTGGCGCTCGGCGGCCAATTGCGAGTCGGCGCGTGAATAGATGCGTCCAGTCTCCCGGGCAGCGGACTCCGCTGCGTACGTTGCGGCTTGCACTGCGGAGAAGGTGAGGATCACGTAGACGATCGGGATGAGGAGAAGTAGGGACGCGGCGAGGAACTCCACGGCCGCGCTGCCCTCCTCCGTGTCGCCGCTGACTGCTGGGCCGGTCATCGTCATTCCACCACCGCTCGCCCGGTGGACGTGACGGCCGTGGGGCCGAGGAAACCGATGAGTGGAAGCGGAGCGTGGACGCTGATTTCCACCACCGAGACCCCGTCGATGTGAGTGCGGGATGCGCTGACGTTCTTCGAGTACGCTGCCGGGAGGGCGGCGTCGACGAGCACGCGGGTAC
>CAMXUZ010000112.1 GCA_947251855.1 uncultured Ruaniaceae bacterium | reverse complement strand
ACCAGGACGGCGGCGGGATGAGCGCACTTGATAGCCCGCGCCCGCACCTGCATCCCGTTCGGACGCTGGGCGGGCTCACGGTAACCGACACTGCGCCCGCCGACCACACGTGGCATGCCGGGGTCGGCGTGGCGGTACAGGACGTTTCTGGCGCGAACCTGTGGGGCGGGCGGACCTACGTGCGGCAGGAGGGTTACCAATGGTTGGCCGATCACGGCCGGATCCGCCACGATGGCTTCCGAACTCGGGGGCCAGGCCACTTCGCCGCGGACCTCACGTGGCTCGGGCCCGTCGGTGACGCCCTCGCGCGTGAAACACGGACAGTGGCGGCCGAAAGCATTGACGACTCGATTTGGCGGATGCA
Organism: uncultured Ruaniaceae bacterium; assembly: GCA_947251855.1. Next base: position 3,060 of record CAMXUZ010000112.1, on the reverse strand, counting down.
CTTCGGATTCGCCATCACGAACGAGGGGTCCCTCCCACTCGAGTTGGGGAGTCCGGGAAGCAACGGGCGCAGTGGCGGTGGGTACGGAGGCTTCTTCTGGCGGCTCCCACCCTGCCGGAACATCGACGTTCGGACCCGCGCGGATCGATCTGAGGACGCTGTTCATGGCACCAAGGCTCCATGGCTCGCATGGACGGCCGAGGCTGCGGATGGCGCGTTCACCTTGGTTCTGGCGCAGAACACCGATCCGTGGTTCGTCCGCGCGAAGGGCTACCCCGGAATCGGAGCAGCCCTCGCTTGGGAGGAACCCGTCACTATCACCCCGGGGGAAACGCTGCGGCGCCAGATCACAGCCGTCATCGCGGACGGCCGCCTTTCCGACGGGCAGATTGCGGACCTGATCAGCTGAGGTCGACCCCGAGCGAAAGCTCCGAGATCTTCACGATCGAATCGTTCGCGATGGACTGGTTCGCGGCGATGCCGACCGCAACCGCCCTGACGCCGTCGACGTAACCGGCTTGTCGCCCCAGAGGGTCCTCACGGGGGCCCCGAAAAATATCAGCGAGCAAAATATTATCGCCGCCACCATGCGAGCCCGACCCCATCGGGATCTCGACCCCCTGCGCCGCCTGCCAATGCTTCTGGACGACGAGCCGCTCCCCCTTGGGCCGCTCGCGATCCGCGTCGGCGGTTTCCGTCACGGACGGGTCGAGCACCACCCGCCCCCGCTCGTCGAGGTGGATCGCCCCCCGCTCCACGACGTCCAGTTCCGCCCTACCCTGCGTACCATTCACGCTCACCCGGTACCCCTCCCAGGGGGCGTACGAGGTGAGGGAGTAGGTCAGCGCTGCCCCTCGTGAGTACGTCACGAGCACCGACATCGTGTCTTCAATCGTGACCCCAGGGGCGAAAACATCTTGATCGCGGATATATCCATCGTACTGCTCGGCATCGAGATAGAGCACGGCCAGCCGCGGATCGGCATTGAGATCCAGGGACCAAAGGTCGCCCGGTTCCGAACGGCTTCCTCGCTCCGGCCGCTCTCCCGCGAGAGCCGCGCCCGCTGCGTCCTCCCCGTAGAAGTGGCGCGCTCCGGCAGCGACAACCGTTGCCGGAGTGTCGTCGAGCCACCAGTTCACGAGATCGAAGTGGTGGGAGGATTTGTGCACGAGGAGGCCGCCCGATTTCGCCTTCTCCCGGTGCCAGCGCCGGAAATAGTCAGCGCCGTGGACCGTGTCGAGCATCCACTCGAAATGGATCGAGGTGACGTCGCCGATGTCTCCCCTAGCGATCACTTCTTTCAGTGTGGAGTTCCGCGGTGAGTACCGGTAATTGAACGTCATGACGACGTCGAGTCCCGTCTCCCTCGCCGCGTCGCTGATATCTTTGCACCCCTCTTCGGTGGTCGTCAGCGGCTTTTCCACGATGACGCTTGCCCCTGCGCGAAGCGATCGGGAGACCAGGTCGGCGTGCGTGTGGTCGGGGGCCGCGACGACAACAGCCTCGACCTTCTCCTCCGCGATCATCCGCTCGAGGTCTGCTGGCCCGTAGTGACGAACCGGCTCCTGCCCCGCGTCAACCAGGAGGCGATCGTAGTACTCCATCCGGCCTGGATTCGGGTCGCACCAGGCGACGAACTGTGCGACCTCTCGGTGCTGGCGCACGCCGGCCTTGATAAACATCTCGGCCCGGTGGCCGGTTCCTACGACGGCGTAGCGTCGCCGAGGGTTCGCAGACATTACTTCTCCTCCATGAGTGAAAGCGTTTACGCACCCATGCTAGCGCTGTTGCGAACACGCTGGTCAAGGCTTAGCGCGAAGCGATCTGCGCCGCGAGGTGACCGGCCCCGTAGCCGTTGTCGATATTCACGACGGCCACTCCGGGGGCGCACGCGTTGAGCATCGAGAGCAGCGGGCCGATCCCTTCGAACGCCGCGCCGTAACCCACCGAGGTGGGAAGCGCGATGACCGGCGCTTCGACGAGGCCCGCGACGACGCTCGGGAGAGCGCCGTCCATCCCCGCAGCCACCACGATGACATCCGCGGATCGCAGGTCCGCCAATCTGCTCAGCACCCGATGCAGCCCGGCAACGCCGACGTCGCAGATCGTCTGAGAGGCCCGGCCGAGGTAGGTCGCGGTGAGGTGGGCTTCCATCGCGATGGGCACGTCCGAGGTCCCGGCACTGATGACGAGCACCTCCCCACCCGAGGGTGTCGGCGGCTCCGGCGGCCAGGCAAGAAGGCGTGCTTGCCTGTGGTAGGCGGCGTCCGGAAGTACTTCGACAATAGCCTCGGCCTGCTCCGGGTTCGCCCGGGTGAACAGGGTCTGCTCGCCGGACGCGCGCACCTTTTCGGCGATGTGGGTGAGTTGGGGGATCGATTTGGGTTCGCACAGCACCGCCTCGGGGTAGCCGCGCCGGCGGGTGCGTTCGACGTCGAGGAACACCTGCTCCGACATGTTCGGGAGAGCAGGAAGGTCGCCCGCGCCGTTATGCGGGCACACCATTGACCTCGATCAACGGCAGGGTGAAGGCCCCCGATTGGATCCCGCGCAGGTCCAGCGCGACGAAGGTGAAGCCCGCGCCGGTGCCGAGCGCCCAGATCTCGTCGTGAAGTGAGGCGGCCCGCGCGATCTCCTCCACCGGCAGCTCGACGCGCGCGATGTCGCCGTGGTGGCGCACCCGGCAGTCGCTGAACCCGAGCCGGCGGAGCCCGCCTTCCACCGTGTCGACTTGGCGCAGTTTCTCCGGAGTCACTTCTTCGAAGTGCGGGATTCGGGAGGCGAGGCAAGGTGCTGCGGGTTTATCGGCGACCGGCACCCCGTAGTCCCTCGCGACCTGCCGAACGAGCGCTTTGGTCATCCCGGCGCGGGAGAGGGGTTTGAGAACTTTATGATTCGACGCCGCTCGGGAACCGGGCCGGTCCGGCCTGCGGGCGTCATCGGCATTTTCGCCGTAGGCGACGGCGACCAGTCCCAGATCCGCCGTGACATCTTCGGAGATCCGAGTGAAGAGTTCATCTTTGCAGTGGAAGCACCGGTCGATCCCGTTCGCCCGGTACT
>CAMXUZ010000111.1 GCA_947251855.1 uncultured Ruaniaceae bacterium | reverse complement strand
AGGGTGGATCCTTACCGCCACGGTGAACCTGGCCTGGGTTGTGCCGGCGCTCCTCACCGCGGTCACCGTCGGAGTCATCGAACTCGGCCGCCGGGCCGCCGCCGCTGGTGCGAAGGCGGATGCCGAGCTCGCCGAACGCGTCCGGGTTGCCGAGGCCCGCGCGGGTACCTACCCCGGGGAGGGCGTCGCCGCGAAGCTGAAGGCAAGCCGGCGGGCCGGCACCGGGGAATCTGCTGTGAAGAACTCCGCCGATGCCGAAACCACATCGAGCGACGCCCCTGCCGAAGAAATGCCGACGGTCGACATGATCGAGCCTTCCTCGAGCCTCCGGGTCGACGTCGATCCCGCGAAAGTCGACGAAGCGCAGGGCTCGTGGACTCCCGTTCCCGTTCCTCCGCCCGCCTACACACTGAAGGCTGAGGTGCGCCGCAAGCTCGCGGAGCCCTATGCCGCGCCCGTCGCCGCGGGGTCTGCTGCCGCTGATTCCCCCGCCGCGGATGCGCCCGGCTCGGCCGGTACCGCTGCACCTCAGACTGCTGAAGTTGCTCCTGAGGTACCCGCCGAAGCAGAGCGTGCCCCTGGCAAGATTCCCAGCCTTACGGATTCCCGCTCCACCGATGTCGCCTCTGAGGCTGCACCGGCAGCCGAGTCCGCCGAAGGGCCGGAAGCCGCGACCGGCAGCCTCAACGTGCAAGAAATCCTCGCTCGCCGCCGCGCTGTGGGATAAATCGCACCGCTAGAGCGGTGAAGTTCGGCGTTCAGGGTTCGAAACTCGGCGCTTGCAGTGATAGCATTTCAATGCCTTGGGGCTATGGCGCAGTTGGTAGCGCGTCTCGTTCGCAACGAGAAGGTCACGGGTTCGAATCCCGTTAGCTCCACTCAAGATTCGTAGCAGGGCCCGTGCTGATCGGCCCGGCAGAGCTCGCTAGCCGTTCAACACGATGCGCACCACCTCGCGCGCGTATTCCGCCGGCGATTTTCCCCCGCTGGACCGCATCTCGGCGATCCCTGAAGGCGACAGCTGCTCAAGATAGACGTACTGTAGGCACGCGCCGATGAGAACCGATGCGCAGGTCCGCCAGGGGAGTTGCTTTGCGATGCGGCCCTGCTGATGCTCGCACTCGAGGTAGTCGCTGAGCTCCGTCACGCCGGTCAGTGGGCTCAAGGGCTCTCCGTGCGAATCGGCTACTGTTCCGTTTGCGAACCAGGATCGGAGTTCAGAGTCGCCAAGGATGGAACCGGCGATCGGGGAAATCTCGCGGAGGAATTCAACGATGCTTCCCATGAGGGTGACAAGGTTTTCTTCGACGGTCTTCGTGCCGACCAAGTTCCCAAGGGATTGAGCGCGGCGGCGCATGTCGCTCGTCGCGAGCCCGAATGCCTCGATGATGAGTTCGGAACGGGTCGCGAAGTGGTTATAGATGCTGCCTTCGGCCACCCCGGCCCGACGCGCGATGACCTTTGTTGTCGTACCCCGGACGCCGTATTCACGCATGCATTCCAACGCTGCTCCCGCGATGCGATCCCGCATTGGCAAGGGTTGCTCCATGCGACGATCATAGCTGAGTGAGCGACCACTCAGCTATAATGAGTGAGCGCTCACTCACTACGGAGGTTCTTTATGATTATTTCAAAACCCGATCGACTGATAGAACCGGAGCCTTGCGGCTTCCTCTATCTCGGATTCCAGCTGGGCGCGGCGCCGAAAGGCCCGCTCTACCGCTACACGCCTAGTCGTCAACAAGCCGCGGCTCGTCTACTGAAGGCCGCAAGCGAGCTTGACCGGCGACCAGCGGTGCTCCGAACGCGGGTGTTTCGTTCGCATTTAGTGCCGCCCTTGGCGGGTGCTCCGAGGTGCGACTTCGTCATGCTGATTCGAACTTCGTCATTAGAGGATCTCGCAGAAGTGCGGAGCGGTGCGGTCGTTGAATCGCTCGGGGGCGTTGAGTTGCTTTCTGGACGCAACGCGGCGCGGATCGGTGACACGGAGGCGGATGCGGGTGCGACTTTCCTCTTCAATCACTTCACCGTGGGCGGCGAGGCTGATCCCGTAGGTGTATGGCAGACGCTAGTCGATTGGTACTACACGCGAATCGGCGTCGATAACTCCACGGCGCTGCAATCAGTGAGCGATGGCTCGAGGTTCCCATTCGTCAACTATGTTCGTATTCCGAGTAGCCCGCCCGTCTTTCTCCTCAATCAGATTCTGCGACCAAGCTTCTATCGAACTGTGCGCGGAGCGTTGAAGCGAAACGGGATGCGCGCCTTGCCCGGTTTCTATAGAATGCTTCGTTGATCGCGCGCGCACGGGGACTGCGTGTCCGCCGAGTTGCAGCATTGTCCGCCGCTGTCTCTCCGCCGCTCAATGGGGGTGCGCGGGCTAGCCGTGTCGACGAGGCAGGGAGGGGACTGGAGGGCCTCAGAGTCGGGCGAGTGCCTCAGTGAGCATCCGGTGCCCCTGCTGTTCGAATGCTTCGGCCCCGACCGAGTATGCCCACGCGGCCGTGGCGATCCCCTCGCGTAATCGATCGATCTTCCAGACGTGCTCGTCGCGGGGGTCGAAGCCGTATCCCTTCAGCAGCGCGGCCTCAAGATCGGGCGCTCTTTGCCATTGCTTCGCCGCAACCCGGCAGAGATCGCTTGCTCGCGGGCGCCAGTCGAACCGTCCGAAATCGATCACGCGCAGCTGCGATCCCGCAACGAGCCAATTGCGCGGTTGCCAATCTCCGTGGGTGGGCACGACCTCGATCGCGGCCGGTCGGTATGAACGAAGGGCCGCCCGCGCGTCTGTCTCCACCGCAGGGGCGATCCGGTGCTCCCCGTCGAGCCAATCAAACGCTCGCGCGGTGGCGCGGTGTTCGTACTCCTCGTCCACGCGGGAGGATTGCGCGTGCAGTGCCCGAAGGGCGGCGCCCGCCTGCCGGTGAATGTCTGCGTCCAGTTCTGCCGGGGTTCCCTCGGCCAGAACCCCCTCCTGATACGTGATGACCAGCAGGTTGAGGTCGTGGCTCGCAGCGACGAGGCGCGAGGTCAGACCGAGATCGACCAGCGGCTGAGTGGCGCTCTGGTGGGCAGTTATCTCCCGGTGTATATGGTGGTTGTCAGGGGAGGCCGCTTTCGCAATGAACTGCTCCCCGCCGACACCGATATGCAGTACACGGGTGTCGACCAATCCCCACGAGAAGTCTTCGACGAGTCTCGGCGTGCCGAGCTTTGCCCTGATGAACTCCCGCTGCGGCGCGGCGAGTAGTCCGGAATCCCAACTGCTCACCCCTCCGACTCTAGAGAGGAACGGCGCAGTGTGGAAGGCCGCGCGGGGAAAGGTCGCGCAGTGGAAGGCGAGAGCGCCGCGGCTGAGGCGAGTAGCAGCGCGACCTGAAGTCCGGGGCGGGGTAGGAGCGGGGCCGATGGTGCCGCCGGGTGGTCAACGCCGCTCGCGGCAACGACATTGGAGGGGAACAGCGCGATGAGCAGGGCGATCGAGGCGATCGCTGCCCACCGCCGAGTCTTTGGGGCAAGAAGCCCGACGGCGATGGCGAATTCGGCGATGCCCGAGGCGGTCACCGCCGCGCCTGGCCACGGGATCGCTGACGGAACGATCGCTTCGAGCCCGGACCGCTGCGGCTCCACGAAGTGAGTGACGCCGGTGGCGACGTACACCGTGGCTACCCCGGCAGCGAGAGCCGCCGACCAGGAGTCCCATGGGCGCGCGGCACCCACGCCTCTGCGGACGAGCAGTTTGGCCCCGAGGCGGGCGAGCGCCGTCGCCAAGGAAAGTGGCAGGAGAAGAATCATCGGAACACCAATCTAGACGGTGGAAAGATCAAGCCTAGTGGCGTAACTTGTCATTGTCTAGATATCGTGGCGGAATGACGAAGTACCACCATGGGAACCTGCCCGAGCAGCTGCTCGCGGAGGCTGCCGCGATGGCCGCCGAGGTGGGGCCAGCGGGAATCTCGCTCCGGGAGCTCGCACGGCGGGCAGGGGTCTCCCACTCCGCTCCCGTTCACCACTTCAAGACGCTGCGGGGCCTACTGACGGCGGTAGCGATCGACGGCTTCGAGTCTCTCACCTCCGCATTGGGCGCTGATCAAGATATCTACGCGATGGGCGCGAGGTACGTCGAGTGGGCACTCGCGCATCCCGGCCATTACGCGGTGATGTGGCAGCCGGCGCTGCTCGAGGCGTCGAACCCTGCTTTGCAAGCATCGCGAGATTCGGCGTGGAAGACGCTCTCGGCGGCGGTCGCGGAGAACCGATCGCCCCGAGGCTCCGAGCCCGCACAAGCCGATGCGTATGCGGCGTTCTCAGTCGTGCACGGTCTCGCAGATCTGTGGCTCAGCGGAGCGCTTCCCACTCCCGAAGACCCGCGCGAACTCATCCGAGACGTCACGAGGCGGCTCTGCTTTGGCTCGCGTACGGGCACGTGAGGACCCATGCTGCCTCGGGTACCAGCCGCTACTCGGCAACGTCGATGATTTCGCCGTTCCGGGGAAGAGTGCCGCTGAAAGTGATTTCCATGGGATGGGCCCGCTCGGCATCGGTGCCGTCCATCGCCTGAATATGCACGTGCGGTTCGGTGCTGTTGCCCGAGTTGCCGCAGCGCCCGATAGCAGCTCCAGCGCGGATCCCCTCGCCCGGGCGGACAGTGATCGACCCTCGCTGCAAGTGGCACAGGGCAACGATGGCGAGGCCGGTATCGATGAACACGTAATTCCCTGCCAGCGCTTCCCAGCCCTGGGCCGCGCGCCGTGCCTGGGTGAGCGCGTAACGCACCGAGGGCAGCCCCCGGTAAACATCATGGTCGGGCTGCGAATCGTGGGCGGCAACGACCACCCCGCTCGCGGGGGCGTAG
>CAMXUZ010000110.1 GCA_947251855.1 uncultured Ruaniaceae bacterium | reverse complement strand
CGAGCGCCTCGCCGCGGGCGAGGCCGCGCCCGGCGTCGAGGCCGGCGGCATCGACGTGGGCCCGGGAGAGACGATCTACCTCCGCTGCGCAGCCGAACTGGAACGGCCCGCCGCCGACGGGGACCCCCTCCCACGCGGCTCGGGGCAGCGGAGGCCGGCGCAGGTCGCGGTTTCCAACCAGAGGCTCCTCATCGACGTCGGCGCAGGGTGGGAAACAATCCCCTACCCGCGGATGACGGCGCGTTATCCGCTCCTGCGGCGGCAAAGTTTCACCGCGGACGTCGAGGGCGCCGCGCCGCTGCGGCTCACCGGGTTCGCCGCGGCGCAGATCGCGGTGTGGGTGGAGTACGCCATCGCGGGCCCGGCCGGTGTGCGGGAGCTGTATCAACGCACCTTCGAAGAACCGCCGCGGTAAAGGATGCGCCCGGGGTGACGAAGATGGGAAGATGAAGGCATGAGTGAAGAAGTTCGGATCGACTTGGTGTCCGATGATGATGCGGGCGAACTACTGACCGTGCGGCGCGCCGCCTTCGTCGCTGAGGCGCAGTTGTACGGGGATCCGAACCTGCCCTCCCTCACCCAAACACTTTCGGAGTTGCAGGAGGACCTGCAACGGCCCGACGTCGTGACGATCGGCGCGTGGGACGGCCCTAGGCTCATCGGCTCCGTACGGGTGGGGCTGGAGGAGGACCGGGCGCTGCTCGGCCGGCTCGCGGTCGTCCCGGACCGGCAGGGGGAGGGCGTGGGCACGAAGCTGCTCCTCGCCGTACTGCAGTACCTGCCCGAAGCGACCAAAGAGGTGTGGGTCTTCACGGGGCAGGATTCCAAACACAACCTCGCGATGTACGACAAGCACGGCTTCGAGCACCAGTACGACCAGAACGCCGGCGACCTCACCTATGCCTACTTGCGCAAGATCATCGGCGAGGTCGAGGTGGAGAGCTGAGCCGGCGATTTGAAGGCGCCTCGCCGGCCTGCTAACTTCGCTCATGCCGCCGCCGATTTGGCTCCGGCCCCCGAGTGAAGGAACCCATGACCCGCCCACGCCGATTCGCTGCCCTGAGCGCACTAGCAAGCCTCCTCATCCTGCCCCTCGCGGCGTGCGGGAGCGATGAGCAAGGCAGCTCCGAGGAAGGCGGCGCTGCCCCCGAGGAGTCTGCCGCTGTTGCGCCCGGGCCCGCGCAGGAGGGCGACGTGGACGCGTGGCGGGAGGCGGCGAGGGCGATAGCGCACGAGGGAAGCGAAGGGTGCGTCGACATGTTGCCCGACGAGACCGTCGCGCTGATCGACGGGATCACCGGATCGGAGTTGGACTGGGTCCAGGCGATCGCCTTCGACACCGACGATGACCTCATGTGCCACTACCGCAGCGGCATGGACACCACCGAGATGCGGCAGGTGCGGGTCGACCTCGAATTCGAAAAGGTGTTATGTGACCCTGCCCCGACCGACGGTCCGGAGGTGCACACCGGTTCCCCGCAGGAAGGCTCGAACGAGGTGGACGGCGAGGAGGTGGAGCTTCGTTTATCCTCGGTGACCGCATGCGGGGAGAGCGGAGTTGCGCTCGTCGCCGCCGTCACGGCGCTGCGCGATAGCGAGGCCTACGACCTGCTCACCGATGACGACTACGCCGCCGAGATCGCAGGATCGCTCGCCGAGCAGGAGGAGCAGATCCTCGAGCGCGCCAGCGACCTGCGCGAAGAGGTACTCGCGGCCGAGGAGTGAACCCGCCTCAGCGCGGTGACTGCTCGAGCCGCTCGACCTTGCCCGCGAGTTCTCCCGCGCGCCCGGGCCGGTAGTCCGCCTTCAGCACGAAACTCACCCGGGGAGCGTCTTCGGCGACTGCCTCCACCGCAGCCTTGACGACCGCCATCACCTCCTCCCATTCACCTTCGATGTTCGTGAACATCGCGTTCGTCTCGGTGGGGAGCCCCGAGTCGCGGATGATCCGGACGGCTTTCGCCACCGCGGGGCTGACCCCGCCGTCCTCGGAGGTGCTTTCGGCGCCCATCGGGCTGATACTTACCGCAACAATCATGCCCCTACCGTAGCGGGTGGGCGATGGGTAGCAAGGGTTGCTACCCTGTGTAGGGATCGCAACTGGCGATGGTGGAGAACCACCGGGGAGCGATCAAACCATCTGCCGTACGTGGCCGTCCGCCTGGGCCGCGATGGTGAACCTACTTGGGAGATTTTGTGACCTCACAATCTGTTGCCAATGCAACACTTGCTGAATTGGATCCGGAAATCGCGGCGGTTCTCGAAGGCGAACTCGTGCGCCAGCGCGACACCTTGGAGATGATTGCCTCGGAGAACTTCGTTCCCCGGGCCGTGCTCCAGGCCCAAGGGTCGGTGTTGACCAATAAGTACGCGGAAGGCTATCCCGGCCGCCGTTACTACGGGGGCTGTGAACAGGTGGACATCGCGGAGAACCTCGCGATCGAGCGGGCCAAGGCCCTGTTCGACGCCGGTTACGCGAACGTGCAACCCCACTCGGGGGCCTCGGCGAACGCCGCCGTGCTCCAAGCCATCGCCACACCCGGTGACAAGCTGCTGGGCCTCTCGCTCGCCCACGGCGGCCACCTCACCCACGGGATGAAACTCAACTTCTCCGGCCTGCTCTACGACGTCGCAGCTTACGGTGTGGAAGAAGATTCTCACCTCATCGACTACGACGCGCTGCGCCAGCGCGCCCGGCAGGAGCGCCCGAAGGTGATCATCGCCGGTTGGTCGGCGTATCCTCGCCACCTGGATTTCGAGGCGTTCCGTTCGATCGCGGACGAGGTGGGCGCGCTGCTGTGGACCGACATGGCGCACTTCGCCGGGCTCGTCGCCGCGGGCCTGCACCCCAACCCGGTGCCGCACTCCGACGTCGTCTCCACGACGATCCACAAGACCATCGGCGGGCCGCGCTCGGGAATGATCCTCGCCGCCGACGCCGAGACCTACGGCCGTAAACTCAACTCCGCCGTGTTCCCCGGCCAGCAGGGCGGCCCGCTCATGCACGTGATCGCCGCGAAGGCCACCGCGCTGAAGGTGGCCGCGGGTGAAGAGTTCGCCGACCGCCAGCGCCGCACGATCGACGGCGCGCAGATCCTCGCCGAGCGGCTCCTCGCCGATGACGTGAAGAAGGCGGGCGTCTCCGTCGTCTCCGGCGGCACCGACGTCCACCTCGTCCTCGTGGACCTGCGCGACTCCGCGTTGGACGGCAAACAAGCCGAGGACCTCCTGCACGCGGCGGGCATCACCGTCAACCGCAACGCGGTGCCGTTCGACCCCCGCCCGCCGATGGTCACCTCCGGGCTGCGCATCGGCACCCCGGCGCTCGCCACCCGCGGGTTCGGTGAGAAGGAATTCACCGAGGTGGCCGACATCATCGCCCGCGTTCTCGCAGAGGGCGAAAGCGCGGACATCGACGGCGCGAAGGCCCGAGTAGCCAAGCTCACCGAGGCGTTCCCGCTGTACCCGGGCCTGCAGCAGTAGT
>CAMXUZ010000109.1 GCA_947251855.1 uncultured Ruaniaceae bacterium | reverse complement strand
GGATCCGTTCGCGGGTCACGCCGTACACCTTGCCGATCTCGTCCAAGGTTTTGGGTTGACCATCAGTGAGTCCGAAGCGCATCTGCACCACGCCGGCCTCGCGTTCGGAGAGGGTGTCGTGTACCGAGTGCAGTTGTTCTTGCAGCAGGGTGAACGAGACCGCGTCCGCGGGAACGACCGCTTCGGCGTCTTCGATGAGGTCACCGAACTCCGAGTCGCCGTCCTCCCCCAGCGGGGTGTGCAGCGAGATGGGTTCGCGCCCGTACTTCTGCACCTCGACGACACGTTCGGGGGTCATGTCGAGTTCTTCGGCGAGTTCCTCCGGTAGGGGTTCGCGCCCGAGGTCTTGGAGCATCTGCCGCTGTACCCGGGCGAGCTTGTTGATGACTTCGACCATGTGCACCGGGATCCGGATCGTGCGGGCCTGGTCGGCCATCGCGCGGGTGATCGCCTGCCGGATCCACCAGGTGGCGTAGGTGGAGAACTTGTAGCCCTTCGTATAGTCGAACTTCTCGACGGCGCGGATGAGGCCGAGGTTCCCCTCCTGAATAAGGTCGAGGAAGAGCATCCCGCGCCCGGTGTACCGCTTGGCGAGGGACACCACGAGCCGCAGGTTCGCCTCGAGCAGGTGGTTCTTCGCGCGGCGCCCATCACGGACGATCCAGCGCAGCTCGCGGCGGAGTTTCGGAGCGAGGTCGTCGCCCTCTTCGGCGAGTTTCTCCTCAGCGAAGAGGCCCGCTTCGATCCGCTTGGCGAGCTCGACTTCTTGTTCGGCGTTGAGGAGGGCGACCTTCCCGATCTGCTTGGGGTAATCCTTCACCGGGTCGGCGGGCGCACCGGCGGTGGCGACCTGCTGTGCCGGCTGGTCCTCCTCGTCGGAATCGGAGAAGACGAACCCGCCCTTCTCTTCCTCCTCCTCGGTGGCTTGGCCGGACTTCTTCGGCTTCGCCTCCTCGCCGTCCTCGTCCTCGGCCTCGTCATCTGCCTCGTCGGCCGGGTCCTCCTCGAGGTCGTCATCGAGGTCGACGTCTTCCGCTTCGAGTTCCTCGTCCTGCTCGGCCTCGGGTTCCTCGGTTGCCTTCTTCGGCGCAGCCTTGGTGGGCGCTGCCTTCTTCGCGGTGGTCTTCTTCGCTGCCGCCTTCGTGGTCGCAGCCTTGGCGGTCTTCTTCGCCGGCTTCTCCTCGACTGTTTCCTCCTCCACTTTCGCGGTGGTGGTGGTTCGGGTCTTCGCGGTGGCTACCGCGGTTGCCTGAATCCCAGACACAGTGACACCTGCTTCCTGCATGGCTTTAAACACCTGCTTCAATCGGCGGGGAGCAACGCCGGCATCTTCACATGCCGCGCGAAAATCTGCCGCCTCAATATTTCCTTGAGCGACCGCTTTAGAAAGCGCGTCCTTCAACGCCGGATGGGAGTATTCCTGTGGTAACACAGCACGAACGGGACGATCAGAAGGCAAGGAGGACCTTTCGGCGAAGTGGCGGAACTAGTGGCGATCGCAGGTGCGGGCGTAGCGGCACCTAGACATTATAATCACGGGGACGCCGATTTTATTCCCCGCCACGAGGGAAAGGTCACAAACGCGCCTGCTCGCCCTAGTCGGCCAGTTCCTCGATCGGCGGGCAGGAGCACATGAGGTTCCGGTCGCCGTACGCGCCGTCGATACGCCGCACCGGCGGCCAGTACTTCCGCGCGGTTGTTCCCGCCGGGTAGACCGCTTCCGCCCGCGAATAGGGATAGTCCCATTCGCCCGTGAGGCTCTCCGCGGTGTGCGGGGCGTTGCGCAGTGGGGAGTCGGTGGCATCGAAATCACCGGTTTCGACCCGGCGGATCTCCTCGCGGATCCCGATCATCGCGGCGAGGAACCGATCGATCTCCTTCAGGTCCTCCGATTCGGTCGGCTCGATCATGAGCGTCCCCGGGACCGGGAAGCTCATCGTGGGCGCGTGGAAACCGTAGTCGATGAGCCGTTTGGCGACGTCGTCGACGGTGACACCGGTACGTGCGGAGAGTCCGCGCAGGTCGATGATGCATTCGTGTGCGACGTGCCCGCGTTCGCCTCGGTACAGCACCGGATAGTGGGCGTCGAGTTCCTCGGCGATGTAATTCGCGTGCAGAACGGCCGCGGTCGTCGCCTCCCGCAATCCCTCCGCTCCCATGAGCCGGATGTAGGCCCAGGAGATGGTGAGGATGAGCGCGGAACCGTACGGGGCGGAACTGATCGCCGGCCCGTGCTCGGCATCGGGGAGGAAGGGGCGCAGGTGCTCGGCGACGGCGACGGGGCCGACGCCGGGCCCGCCGCCCCCGTGGGGGATCGCGAAGGTCTTGTGCAGGTTCAGGTGGGAGACGTCGCCGCCGAATTTGCCCGCGTGGGCCCAACCGAGGAGCGCGTTGAAGTTCGCGCCGTCGATATAGACCTGCCCGCCGGCGTCGTGCACGGCGGCGCAGACCTCGCGGATCCCACCCTCGTACACGCCGTGGGTCGAGGGATAGGTGATCATGATCGCCCCGACCCGCTCACCGAACTCCTCCAGGAGCCGGGCGAGGTCATCGTGGTCGATATCGCCGTTCTCCGCGGTGGCCACGACCTTCACCGTGTAGCCGGCGAGGATCGCCGAGGCCGCGTTGGTGCCGTGCGCGCTCGCCGGGACGAGGCACAGGTCGCGCTGGGTCTCACCGCGGGAGTCGTGGTACCTGCGGATCGCGAGGAGCCCGGCAAGTTCCCCTTGCGACCCGGCGTTCGGTTGCACGCTCACAGCGGCATACCCGGTCATCCCCGCGAGCCACCGTTGAAGCTGATCAATGAGTTCGAGGTAGCCACCGACCTGTTCGTCCGGGGCGTGGGGGTGGATCCGGGAGAATTCCGGCCACGTCAACGCGGCGAGCTCCGTGGCCGAGTTGAGCTTCATCGTGCACGATCCCAGCGGGATCATTCCCCGGTCGAGAGCGAAGTCCTTGTGACCGAGCTCGGTGATGTAGCGCATCATCGAGGTTTCCGTGTGGTAGCTGTTGAACACCGGGTGGGTGAGGAACGGCGTGGCGCGCCGGGACTCCTCCGCGATGCCGACGGGTTCGTTGCCGCGGGTCGAGGCGAAACCGGAGAGGACTTCGAGTACCTCGGCGACGATCTCGCCCGTCGTGAGTTCATCAGTGGCGATCTGCACCGTGTCCGGATTCGCGACGTGGATGTTGATTCGCCGTTCGGCGAGGGCGGCGCGCAGTTCCTCGGCCCTGCCCTCGACCCCGAGGGCGACGGTGTCGAAGAAGTCCGCCTTGAGTACGGGGATGCCCCGTTCGTGCGCCCCCGCCGCGACCGCCCGGGCGTGCTCGTGCACGCGGGTCGCGATCGCGTGCAGGCCATCGGGCCCGTGATAGACCGCGTACATCGAGGCCATCACCGCGAGCAACACCTGCGCGGTGCAGATGTTCGAGGTCGCCTTCTCGCGGCGGATATGTTGTTCCCGGGTCTGCAGGGCGAGGCGGTAGGCCACGTGCCCGCGTGCGTCTTTGCTCACGCCGACGAGACGGCCGGGAAGCTGGCGTTCCAATCCGGATCGGACCGCCAGGAAGCCCGCGTGGGGCCCGCCGAACCCCATGGGAACCCCGAAGCGTTGGGTCGTGCCCACGGCGATGTCTGCTCCCCACGCGCGCACCTCGACGACGAGGGTGCTCGCGAGGAGGTCGGTCACCGCCGTCACTAACGCCTTCGCTTCGTGGGCC
>CAMXUZ010000108.1 GCA_947251855.1 uncultured Ruaniaceae bacterium | reverse complement strand
GGACTCGCCCGGCGAGGGGCGCGTGCACCACGAGGCCGGGGGCCGATTCCGCCATCATTCGCCCCGCAGTTCGGCGTCGAGCGCCTCGACGAGGGAGGTGAAGCGGGCGTTCTCCCGGAGTTCATCGACGAGCACGCCGGTGTTCGCCCCGTCGGTGTACGGGTAGCGCCAATCCGGGTAGGGGCCGCCGAGCACGAAGGGGCGCCGGTTCCCGACGGCGTCGCTGAGCGTGACGGTGATGAACTGCGCGGGCGTGTGCGCGAGGTATCGGTACAGCGCCTCCACGAGTTGGCGCTCGGTCGCGCCGGAGTTCACCAGGGCCCGGGCCCGCAGCTGATCGAGGAGCCGCTCGCGGCGGATCCGCTCCGCTCGGCGCACCTCCTCGTAGGGCTCGGCGAGGAGGCCGAGCCGGTTGCGCAGGTCGAGGTGTTCCTCGGCGAGGAAGCCCGCCGTGGGAGGTTCTTCGATCGTGGTGACGGCGGCCATCCCGCCCTCGGGGTAGGCCTCGAGGGCGTGGGGATCCTCGCCATCGAACTCCGACCAGAGCGTGGTTTGCGGGATGATCCCGAGCGGGCCGAGCTCTGCGCGCCGCTGCGGATCGCGGCCGTCGGTGAAGAGGAGGATGCCCACCTCCCGCGCCGCCTCCTGTGCGTCCGCGCCGTCCGCCTCGATATCGAGACCGGTGAGGAAGATGCCCCCCGCGTAGGGAACTAGGCCGTCGAAGGTGACCGGCATCGCGGCAGAGGCGGTGTGGATGAGACCTATCCGCATGCCCGCGTTCCGGGCCACCGTGTGGGCACGGGCGAGTTGTTCGCGGGCGGCCCACTGGAGCCAGAGGTGGAACTCGATGCGTTCCTTGTGCTCCCTGCGCGCCGCGGCCCCGCGTGTGGAGTCCGCGCAGAGGTCGGCGAAAGTGACCTCCGGATCCTCGGTCTCCGCGGCGACGGCGGCGTGGACGTACTCCGCGAGCCCCCGACCGTAGGCGACGACGAAGCGGTGGAAGGATTCCTCCCGCATCGGCGAGCGGCGAGCGGTGTAGATGATCTCCAGCGCCGCGCGCTTCGCCTCCCACACCTCCGCGAAGTCGATCTCGTTGGGTTCGGTGTTCGTGCTGCGGATCGTTTCGCTGCCCCACTCGAGCATCGTCCGCTGTGAGCTGGGGAGGTAGGCAACCTCGCGGATGTCCTCCGGGCGCAGGTACACCGGGTCGATGACGAGCCCCCCACCGGCGCTGGAGTTCAAGCCGAGTTCGTCGATCGCCTGCGAAGCGGTGAGCGCAAGCGGGGTGAGGAGGAGGTAGTCGGCCCCGGCGGTCGCCGCCGTGACGGCGACGTCGGCGAGATCAGCGAGGTCGCCGATCCCCCAGGAGCCGTTCGAGCGCATCGCGTAGAGCGCCGCTGAGATCCCCCAGTTGCGCCCGCCGTACTCTTTCCTGGCGATACGCGCGCGGAGGTCGCTCTGCGCTTCGCGCTCATCGCGCTCATCTTCTTCGACCGCATCGTTCTCGGCTGGGGCTTCTTCCGCCGCCGCGCTGGCCTCCGCGGGCTCCGGCTCCACGGCCTCCGGTTCAGGTTCGGGTAGCTCCTCGTTCACCTGCGCCGGCGCATCGGGTTCGGTCTCCGCGGGCGCTGGCGCGGGTTCGACCGAAGAGCCCTTCGCAGGTTCATCGGTCGGCGCGTCGGTTTCGATGGGGCCGATGACGAGTTCACCACTTGCTTCGCTACCGTCCTCGAGGGAGGCGCGCAGCATGTATCTGCCAGGCGTAAGGGTTCCCAACGCGAACCGGGCCCGGCCGGTGAGTACACCGTTGACTTCGCGCGGGGGCGAGTTGTCCTCCACCTGCTCGAGGAACTCCTCCTGTCCCTGCTCATCGGCGACGACAACGACGACGGACGATCCGTGGGGCACGTGCACGGGGATCGTCAGGTGTTCGGGCGTGTCCGTCCGAGTCGACGGCGGGAGCACGTGCTGCCACAGGTCCTGAGTTTCGGCCGTCACTACACTTCCTTTTCCATCGCAAACGCTGCGTTCCTTCCTCCGAGCCTAGCGCCCAGCACTCACTTTCGTGAGCAACCCGACACTGCCCGGTCTCCTGCCCACCCCCCGCTTCACCTCGTGACGGTGAACCCGTAAGGTGGCGATGTGGCTGAACAAGAAGAACAAACCTGGGTCGCCTGGCTCATGGACGTCCCCCTCACGATTGCCCTCATCCTCCTCGGAGCGCTGATCTTGAGCCTGGTGCTCCGCTGGCTCGTGGGACGGATCGTCAAACGCCTCAGCAAGCTCAGCGGCTCCACCCACGTCGACCGCGCGCAGGTCGCGATCGGCGGCCAACCGCAACGACTCGGTCAGCGGCTGCGGACCTTCCAGTCGGTCATCAACTCCACGATCGTCGCGATCGTCGGCACCGTGGCACTCCTGATGATCCTCTCCGAACTCGGCCTGGACGTGCGCCCGCTGATCGCCTCCGCTGGCGTCGCCGGGGTCGCCCTCGCCTTCGGCACGCAAACGCTCGTGCAAGACGTCGTTTCGGGCTTGTTCATGCTCGCCGAGGACCAATATGGGGTCGGCGACAGGGTCGAGCTTGCCGGAGCCATGCCCTACGCCTCGGGGACCGTCGAACGCGTCGCCCTCCGGGTGACAACGCTTCGGGACGACGAAGGCAAACTCTGGCACGTACGCAACGGGGAGATCCTGCGCGTCGCCAATGAATCACAAGGGTGGGCGATCGCGACTGCGGAAATCCGCCTCACCCCGGACAGCGACCTCACTCAAGCGCGGGAGGTACTCACCGAGTCCTCGCTTGAGATGGTCGCTGATGAAGGTTGGGAGAAGGTCATTCTGGGCGAACCGTCGATCTTCGTTGAAGACGTCGCGGCAAGCTACGTTCTCCTGCGCTGGTCGGTCCGGACTCAAGCGGGCATGCAGTGGGACGTCGCGTCCGCCTTCCGCCGCCGTCTCCCCCGGGCGGTCAGCGCAGCTCAGCTGACGCTGGCGGACTAGAGACTCCCCTCGCCCGAGCCGCAGCGGCAGCGACCTCGCGGCGGTTCCCTGCAGGGAATCACAGCAGAGTGGCGCAGGTGTTCTCGGCGCCAGGGATGAGGGTTCTACGCGCGCAGGCCGGTGATCTCCTCGGCGAGGTCATCAGCCTCGGGGCCTACCACGACCTGGACGATCCGGCCGGAACGTACTACCCCAAAGGCGCCGTTTTCACGCAGCGAATCCTCATTGACCAAAGCCGGGTCAGTAACCTCCACCCGCAAACGGGTGATACACGGTTCCAGTTCGACGACGTTTGCGTTCCCACCAAGGGCGGCAAGCATCTCCGCAGCTTTTGACACAGTAAGACTCCTGATCGCGAAAGTGTGACGCATCCCATTCTAAACCACATAGCCGGTTGCGCCCAGGGCAATAATTTCGCCCGCCGTGGAACCGCGAACAGCCACCTCAGTTAAACTCGACATCGTGGCTCCTTCGAATCTTCCGATCTCTAGTGTCCCCTCCTCCACTTCCCCGCAGGAGGCGGCTACGGGTGGCGCCGACTCCCGAAGTGCCCGCCGGGGGGAGATGAGCTTTTATGACCAGATCGGCGGAGCGGAAACCTTCCGGAAGATCGTGGCAAGGTTCTACGAGCAGGTCGCAGCCGATCCGGTGATGAGCGAGATGTACCCCGAGGAGGATCTCGGGCCCGCGGAAGAACGCCTGCGCATGTTCCTCGAACAGTATTGGGGCGGTCCGACCACCTACTCCGATACCCGCGGACACCCGCGGCTACGAATGCGGCACCAGCCCTACGCGGTGACTCCCGAGGCTCGGGATACCTGGTTGAAATACATGCGGGTGGCGCTCAAGGAGGCGAACCTCTCCCCGCTCCACGAAGCGACGTTCTGGGATTACCTGGAACGCGCCGCACACTCCCTTGTCAACACGTTCTGATGGAAAAACCTTCTAAGGAGATTGGGTGAGCCAAGAAGTTGACCCGTTAGGTCGAGCGCTGCAGATTCTCGATCTGGATCAGGTTGATGAGGACACCTTCACCGGTCAGTCCTTGAGTCAATTGCACGGGCGCGTGTACGGCGGGCAGGTGCTTGCCCAATCGATCATCGCCGCGGTGCGCACCGTCGATCCCGCCCGGATGATCCATTCCCTGCACGGGTACTTCCTCCGCCCCGGCGACCTGGAGGAGCCGATCACCTTCGCCGTCGAACGGCTCCGTGACGGCCGCTCCTTCTCCGCGCGGCGCACGCACGCCATCCAGTTCGGCAAGCCCATCCTGTCGATGATCGCCTCCTTCCAGCACGACCAACCCGGACTGGAACACCAGGACGAGATGCCGAGAGTGCCGGCACCAGAAGAACTTGATTCCTCGGTCGCGATCTTCGGCGCCCTCGATCACCCGATCGCGAAGTTCTTCTACCGCAACGGCGCATTCGATATGCGCCACGTCCAACAGCCGCTGTTCACCGGCCCGGCGCCGAGAAAGCAGGCGGTGCAAGCGATGTGGCTTCGGGCGCGCACCGAGGTCCCCACCGACCAGGCGACCCAGCGCGCCCTCCTCGCCTTCGCGTGCGATCAGGTGATGCTCGAGCCGATCATGCGCACGCACGGGCTGAGCTGGGTGACCCCGAACGCATCGATCGCCTCGCTCGACCACGCGATGTGGTGGCACCGGGACGTCGACCTCAATGAGTGGCTGTTATTCAGCCAGGAAACCCCCTCGGGGCAAGGCGGGCGGGGACTGGGCACCGCGAAAGTGTTCAGCCGCGACGGCGAACTTGTCGCCACGATCGCGCAGGAGGGAATGCTGCGCCTGAAGGCCGAGCTGGCGTAACCTCAGCGCCGGAAGGCGACCGGCTCCTCCACGAGCTGTGAAAGAGTCTCGCGGTCGTCGTCGGAAATCCGGCGGGGCTTGCCGGTCTTGGCATCGACGATGACGATCGCCGTCGTTGCTTTCGCGACGAGTTCCCCGTCCGCGGCGAACACCTCGTAGGAGACTTCCAGGCTCGCTCCCCCGAGTTGGCCGATCCACAGGTCCACGCGGATGTCCTCGCCGGTCCACTCCAGGGGTTTGACGTACTCGATGCGCTGCCCGGCGATGAGGGTGATGCTGGGTGAGCTCGGGTCGCCGGTGAGGATCTTCGCCGAGCGCAACAGCTCCTCGTCAGCGCCGGATTCGCTCTGGTCATTGCTCCAGAAGGCCTTGATCCGCGCTTCTTCCAGGAGGGTGAGCATGCGCGCGTTATTGACGTGGCCGTACGCGTCGAGGTCGCTCCAACGCACGGGGATCGACAGGGAAATCTTCGCCATGGCTCCTCATTCACCGCTTTCGGGCGGGATCGCGGGGATTCGTTCGGCCCGGCGCGCGTGACGCCGGGCCCCGGCCGCGTCAGGCGCGGGTGAGTTTGCGGTAAGTGACCCGGTCCGGGCGGGCCGCCTCGGGGCCGAGCCGTTCCACCTTGTTCTGCTCATAGCCCGCGAAGTTGCCCTCGAACCAGTACCAGTTCGCGGGGTCCTCCTCGGTGCCTTCGTAGGCGAGGATGTGGGTGGCGACGGGGTCGAGGAACCACCGGTCGTGCGAGATCACCACGGCGCAGCCGGGGAAATTCAGGAGTGCGTTCTCCAGGGAGCCGAGGGTTTCGACGTCGAGGTCGTTCGTCGGTTCGTCCAGGAGCAGCAGGTTCCCGCCCTGTTTGAGGGTGAGTGCGAGGTTGAGGCGGTTGCGCTCCCCCCCGGAGAGGACCCCGGCGGGCTTCTGCTGGTCCGCGCCCTTGAAGCCGAACTGCGAGACGTAGGCGCGGGAGGGGATCTCCACCTGGCCGACCTCGATGTAATCGAGCCCGTCGGAGACCACTTCCCACAGGGTCTTCTCCGGGTCGATGCCTCCGCGGGACTGATCGACATAGGAGATCTTCACGGAGTCGCCGACCTTGAGCTCACCGCCGTCGAGCTCTTCGAGGCCCACGATCGTCTTGAAGAGG
>CAMXUZ010000107.1 GCA_947251855.1 uncultured Ruaniaceae bacterium | reverse complement strand
TCCTGTCGGCGCGGGCCGCCCAACAGTCGGCGACGGACGATGGGGCGGGCTCCTCGGTGTGGGGGGATCCGCGGCGGCGCTGGGGCGTGCCGGCCCAGCCGCACCGTACCGCATGGCGCTGGAGTAGTCACCAGGCGTGGTAACACCGGGCGTGGGGGATTAACGCGCCTCGCCGGTGAACACCCGCCGGTGCAGGGCTTTCATCTCCTCATCGAGCCCCGGTACGGGGCCGCGGACGGCGACCTCTGGCGCTACTTGTTGAATCGGGAGCGTCGCAACCGGGCCGGGTTCGAGGCCCCATTCGGCTAACCAGGCGACGAGTTGCTCGGAGGAGTGCACGTACACGATGTCGCCGAGGCCGACCCACGCGTGGGCGGCCGCGCACATCGGGCAGTGTTCGCCCGAGGTGTAGACGGTTGCTTCCGCCCGCTCCTCCGGACTCATGTGCTCCGCCGCCCACCGGGCGAGGAAGAATTCCGGGTGCCGGGTCTTATCGCCGCCGGCGATCCGGTTGCGATCCTCGGCGCGGATGTTTCCCGCCGCGTCGACGAGGACGGAGCCGAAGGCTTCGTCCCCGTGCTCGAATGCCTCGCGGGCGAGCTCGACGCAGCGGCGCAGGTACGTCATTTCACGATCATCAAGAGTCATAGCGTCTCAAGGGTATCGGGCGGCGGGTGCTTCCGCAGAGAAACACTGCTACCCCTCACGAAGAGGCACCACTCGAGCACGCACTTCGGTGTGATCCTCACCTGCGCTGAAGGGCGAACAGCAGGGCCCCGCCGATAATCAGCAGGGCGATGCCCGCGAGCGCAAACGGCACCGGATTGAACAGATCCGTGCACGCGCTCGAGGCGGGGGCCCGCGAACAGGTCAGCCCCGGGCCGCCGAGGTTGGCGGCGGCGAGGTACATCGGTGTGAGTGCCCCACCGATCAACAACGCCGGTGAGGAGCGGGGAGAAGTCCGGCGCACGGCGAGCACGACCCCTAACGCGAGCGCTCCGGCAAGGACGAACCAGCCGATCGACGCCAGGCTCGCAACCCCGAAGGTCAGCAGGAGACCGAGTAGCGCCCACCAGGCTGCCGGCTTCCACCAGTGTTCGCGGGCGCGTTCTGGCTGCTCATCGCCTCGGTGGCGGCCCGGCGGGCCAGCGGCGGGGTCTAATGTATTCATCGCGCTCAGCACCTCTTCGTCCCTCGTGCCCAGCCTCATCTGCGCAGGCGCTTGCGGCCAACTCTAGGGCCGAGAAACCCGCGCGGCAATGCCCAGGGCTCGCAGCAGACCCCCGCATGCCCGCTCGGTCTTGTTCCCCTCCGCCCTTGGCCCATCGGCGGGCGGGACGTTCTACCGCGAGCTGAGGACCGCGGAGGCGGTGGTGACCCTCGTCAACGGCATGGTGCTCGACTCCTCCCGAGCGGCCCGAACCCGGCAACGCTCCTCTACACGGCGACCACCGAGCGGGAAGGACAAGGAGTGCCATTCGTCGCCCTCATGGCGAGCCATTAGTGCATCGTGGACTTTGAGCCGCTCTCCGCTAACCTGCTGAGGTGACCTCACTCCTGCTCGCCTCCGCCTCCCCCGCCCGCGCCGCCACGCTCCGCGCGGCGGGCATCGACCCCATCATCGTTGTCTCCGACGTCGATGAGCCGGCAGCGCTCGCCCAGGCGCGCAAGAACGGCCCGCTCAGCGTCGCGGAATCCGTGCAGGTCCTCGCCGAGGCGAAGGCCCGGGCCGTCGCCGCCGAGCATCCGGGCCGCGCCGACCTCACGCTGGGCTGCGACTCGCTGTTGGAACTTGACGGTGAGGGCCTGGGCAAACCTGAGTCCACTCACGTCGCCCGCGAACGTTGGCGCAGGATGCGCGGGCGGACCGGGACCCTGCATACCGGGCACTTCACGATCACCTCCGACGGGCGAGGCGCAGGCGCGTGCGCGAGCACCGAAGTCACCTTCGCCGACGTCAGCGACGAGGAGATCGATGCCTACGTCGCGACCGGCGAACCACTGAAGGTTGCGGGCGCGTTCACCATCGACGGCCTCGGCGGTCCGTTCATCACGCGAATCCGCGGGGATCACCACGCCGTCGTGGGGCTGAGCTTGCCCGTATTGCGGACCATGCTCGCCGGCCTCGGGTTCTCTTGGCCCTCCCTGTGGGGGCAGTGAGCGGCAAATTTGTGCAATGCTCATAAGAGCGCTCCGGCAATGGTGATCCATCGCACGCCGATACTGTAGGTTCCCTACAAGTATTAGTTGGCGCACTTCCCGGCGATGAACAGAAATTTTCTGGCCCCTCGCGCCTGCTTGGGAGTCGGGGCATCCGGGTACTAACGTTACGGAAGAACAGCTCTGAATTTGAAGAGATCTCTGAAGGAGAGTGCATGACCGCCACCGGGAGCCGCCCGCTGCGCAAGGTTCTCATTGCCAACCGGGGCGAGATTGCCGTCCGGATCGCGCGCGCATGTACGGATGCGGGGATCGCTTCCGTCGGGGTCTACGCCGATCCCGACCGCACCGCCCTGCACGCCAAACTCGTTGACGAGGCCTTCGCGCTCGGCGGCACCCGCGCCGCTGAAACCTATCTCGATCCGGCAAAGATTCTCGACGTCGCCCGCCGGGCGGGGGCGGATGCCGTTCACCCGGGGTATGGGTTCCTCGCGGAGAACGCCGACTTCGCCCGCGCCGTCATCGGCGCCGGCCTCACGTGGATCGGCCCGCCACCCGCGGCGATCGATGCGCTCGGCGACAAAGTGAGCGCCCGCCACATCGCGGGCCGGGCCGGGGCGCCCCTCGTCGCCGGCACTCCGGATCCGGTTACTAGCGCAGAAGAAGTCGAGGCCTTCGCAACGCAGCACGGACTACCCGTCGCGATCAAGGCTGCCTTCGGAGGCGGGGGGCGCGGGCTCAAGGTCGCCTACACCCTGGAAGAGATTCCCGACCTGTTCGACTCCGCCGTGCGGGAAGCGACCGCCGCGTTCGGGCGGGGCGAGTGCTTCGTGGAACGGTTCCTCGATCAACCCCGCCACGTGGAAACCCAGTGCCTCGCGGACAACCACGGCACCGTCGCGGTGCTCTCCACGCGGGACTGCTCACTGCAGCGGCGCCACCAGAAACTCGTGGAAGAAGCCCCCGCGCCGTTCCTCACCGACGACCAGCGCCACACCCTGCGCCAAGCCTCGATCGACATCCTCAAGGAAGCCGGATACCGCGGGGCGGGAACGTGCGAGTTCCTCATCGGCTCCGACGGCACGATCTCCTTCCTTGAGGTCAACACCCGCCTCCAGGTGGAACACCCCGTGACCGAGGAGATCACCGGGGTCGACATCGTGCGCGAGCAGTTGCGCATCGCCGCAGGAGAAGAACTCGGGTACACCGATCTGCCGACCCGCGGGCACTCGATCGAGTTCCGTATCAACGGCGA
>CAMXUZ010000106.1 GCA_947251855.1 uncultured Ruaniaceae bacterium | reverse complement strand
GTCCCGCTTGACGATCTTGCTCCCCACGCGACGTTGGCGGGGGACGACAGCTTCAACGGCCGGGTCATTCCGACGTTCCGACCCGATCGGTTCTTGGAACCCGCAAGCGCGAGCTGGCCCTCTCTCATCGCTGCTCTGGGCGAGACGACCGGGGTGGATACCTCCACCTACGACGGCTTCATCGAGGCGTTGGAAGACCGCCGCGCGTACTTCAAGGACCGGGGCGCGGTATCCACCGACCACGCGCACATGGATGCGGGCACCGAGCCGCTGGAGAAGGAGGAGGCGGCGCGAATATACGCCGCGGCTCTGAGGGGATCGGCGTCGATGGAGGAGACGTCTGCCTTCCGCCGTCACATGATTTTCGAAATGGCGCGGATGTCCACCGAGGACGGCCTCGTGATGACCCTCCACCCGGCGGTCCACCGGAACCACGATCCGGAGAACTTCGCGAGGTTCGGCGCGGATACCGGCGCGGATATCCCCATCAGCGTCGAATTCACACGCGCCCTGCAGCCGCTCCTCGCCGCATTCGGCAACCACCCGAACCTCAACCTCGTCGCGTTCACGATCGATGAGACGGTCTACTCGCGGGAACTCGCGCCGATGGCCGGTTATTACCGCTCGTTCTACGTGGGGGTGCCCTGGTGGTTCCTCGACGCTCCCGAGGCGATCCGCCGGTTCCGGGGGGCGGTGACGGAAACCGCCGGTTTCTATCGCACCTCGGGCTTCATCGATGACACGCGCGCGTTCCTGTCCATCCCCACTCGGCACGATATGGCGCGCCGGTTGGACGCGGGTTACCTCGCCTCCCTCGTCGCGGAGCACCGCCTCACGGAGGACGAGGCGCACCAGGTCGCCCACGATCTCGTCACCACGATTCCCAACGAGGTGTTCAAACTATGACTGCGCTCCCTCGCCTCCAACGCGACGAGTCGTGCCCGCCCGCCCCGATCCGGATCCTGCACCTGGGCCTCGGGAACTTCTTCCGGGCGCATCAGGCCTGGTACACGGCGAACGCTCCCGACAGCAGCGAATGGGGGATCGCCGCTTTCACCGGCCGGCGCCCCGATATGGCGCGGGCGCTCGCCCCGCAAGACGGGTTGTACACGCTCGTGACCCGCGCCCCGAGCGAGGACGAGCTGCAACTCATCACCTCGGTCTCGGCGGTGCATACGGCCTCCGACCAGGCATCGTGGTTGGAATATTTCCGCGCTTCCTGACGTGGCGATCGTGACGATCACGGTTACTGAAGCCGGGTACTTCTTCGACGGCGAGGGGCTGGCCGCCGATCCTGCCGTCGAGTCGGACATCGAGGCCCTGGGCAAGGACCCGGTCGCGCCCGTGACGACGACCCCAGCCAAACTCGTGGCGGGCCTGCTCGCCCGCCAGGCGGCCGATGCGGGCCCGATCACGCTGCTTCCCTGCGACAACCTACCGGAGAACGGTGCAGTGGTACGCCAGGTCGTGCGTGAGTGTGCGCAGCGGGTGTACCCGGAGCTGCTCGCGTGGCTCGATGAGAACGTCGACTTCGCCTCGGCGATGGTGGATCGCATCACCCCCGCGCGATCCGGGGAGGACGCCGAGATCGTGGCGGAGAAATACGGGGTTCGGGATGCGAGCCCCGTTCATACCGAACCGTTCAGCGAGTGGGTGATGTCCGGCTCCTTCCCCGGCGGCCATCCCGATTGGGAAGCCGCCGGCGCGCAGGTCGTTGCTGACGTCCACCCCTATGAGCAACGCAAGCTGCTGCTACTGAATGGGTCCCACTCCCTCCTCGCCTACGCGGGGACCGCGATCGGGCATGCCACTGTGGACGCGGCGATCGCCGATCCTCGTTGCCGCGCCTGGGTGGAAGAACTCTGGGACGACGCCGCCGCCACCGTCCCCCTGCCCGCCGAGTCCGTGGAGAGCTACCGGGCCGCACTGCTCGAGAGGTTCAGCAACGCCCGGATGAGCGATGCGCTGGCACGGATCGCCATGGACGGTTCGCAGAAGATCCCCGTGCGCATCGTGCCCGCGATTATCACTGAGCGCGCTGCAGGCAGGTTGCCCCGCGGTGCCGCCCGCGCGGTCGCTGCGTGGATCGCCCACTTGCGCGGCATCGGTGCACCCGTCAACGATGCCCGGGGCGAATCCTGGCAAGAAACGGCGGCGGGAGAACCTGCTGCGGCGGTCGCGAACGTGCTCGATCGGCTCGGAATCGGAGACGACCCCGCGCTCCTTGACGCCGTGGCGGAGGAGTACGCGAACTTCGACGCTTAGGTCGCCGCTACTATCGAATAGTGTCCACCCGGTTTCGTGAGTTCGTCCTGCCCCTCGTCGGCATTCTGCTGCTCGCGATCAACCTCCGCCCCGCGATCACTGCCGTAGGACCGATCATCACCGAGGTGGGAGAAGATCTTTCGCTCTCATCTTCCGAGCTCGGCCTTCTCGGGGCGTTGCCGATCGCCACCTTCGGGGCGATCTCCGCGTTCGTGCAGATATTCATCCAACGCTTCGGCGTGGAGCGGGTGACGGTGGCAGCGCTGCTCGTTCTCACTGGTGCGACCGTGTTGCGATCCTGGCCTGGCCCGAATGCCAACCTATGGATCGGAACGATACTGATCGGGGCGGCCATCGCTGTAGGGACTGTCGCCGTGCCCGTGTACGTCAAGCGCACATTCCCCCGTCAGGTCGCTCCGATCACAGGCGCCTATGTCGCGGTCCTCGGAATATGTGCCGGCCTTGCGGCCGCGTTCGCCGTCCCCATT
>CAMXUZ010000105.1 GCA_947251855.1 uncultured Ruaniaceae bacterium | reverse complement strand
GAGGCCGACGGCGTCGGCCGCCCCTCCGCGGTCGATCGCACCCGCGACGACCTGCTCGGCGACTTGAGTGAACATCGGCTCGAGCGCGTGCACCCGCTCGTGGGTGAGGTAGCGGTCGGTGAGCGCTCGGAAGTCATCGTGCTCCGCGCCGTCCATCCCGTTGGGGACCTGCAGGAACCGGGACACCCGCGAAGAGAAGGTCGCGTCGTCGAGCGCCACCTCGCGGACGATACTATGCCCGCGGAGCATCCACGCCCCGTTGCTCTTCTCGATCGACACGGGGCACCCACTCATACTTCTACTCCTCACAGATCAAAAAAGGGGGCCGCCATCGGCAGCCCCCTCTTCACGTTACACGTTTCTAGCGTTCCGAAATCGCGACGTAGTCGCGGGCCTCTTCGCCGGTGTACACCTGGCGCGGGCGGCCGATCTTCGTCGTCGGGTCGTTGATCATCTCGCGGTACTGAGCGATCCACCCCGGGAGCCGGCCGAGCGCGAACAGCGGGGTGAACATGTCGGTGGTGAAACCCATCGCCTTGTAGATGAGCCCGGTGTAGAAGTCGACGTTCGGGTAGAGCTTGCGTTCCACGAAGTAGTCGTCGGAAAGCGCGATCTCCTCGAGCTCGCGGGCGATGTTGAGCAGCGGGTCGGTGACCCCGAGTTTCGTGAGCACCTCGTCGGCGGACTTCTTCACGATCGCGGCGCGCGGGTCGTAGTTCTTGTACACCCGGTGCCCGAAGCCCATGAGGCGGACCCCGTCCTCCTTGTTCTTCACCTTGTTCACGAAGCTCGCAGCATCATCACCCGATTCGTGGATCTGGTTGAGCATCCGCAGGACCGCTTCGTTCGCGCCGCCGTGGGCCGGGCCCGAGAGCGCACCCACCCCGGCCGATACGGAGGCGAACAGGTCGGCGTCGGAGGAACCGACGATGCGCACGGTGGAGGTGGAGCAGTTCTGCTCGTGGTCGGCGTGCAGGATGAGGAGCATGTCGAGCGCGTCGGCGAGCACCGGATCGACGTCGCGGTCCTGGTAGGGCAGGGAGAAGGTCATCCGCAGGAAGTCCTCCACGTACCCGAGGGAAGTGTCCGGGTAGAGCTGGGGCAGGCCTGCGGCGCGTTTGGCGATGCTCGCGATCATCGTGGGCACTTTCGCGAGCAGGAGCACCGCGGCGCGCTCGAGCTGCTCGGCGTCGAAGGGGTTCAGCGTGTGCTGGTAGTACGTGCCCAGCCCGGCGATGCCGGCTTGGAGCACGGCCATCGGGTGCCCGTTCAGCGGGAAGGCGGTGAAGAACTTCTGGAAGTTCTCGTGCAGGAGGGTGTGGCGGTTGATCCGCTCGGTGAAGCCTTCGAGCTCCGACTGCGAGGGCAGTTCCCCGTAGATGAGGAGGTAGGCGACCTCAAGGAAATTCGACTTCTCCGCGAGCTGATCGATCGGGTAGCCGCGATAGCGCAGGATCCCGTGCTCGCCGTCGATGTAGGTGATCTGCGATTCGGTGTTCGCGGTGTTCATGAACCCGGGGTCGAGGGTGACCAAGCCCGTTTCTTTCAGCAGGTTCGTGATCTGAACGCCATCGTTGCCTTCACTCGCGGGGACGCGAGCGAATTCAAGTTCCTTATCGTTGACCCGGAACGTCGCCGGCGTACGGTCTGCCTCGGACATGTGTGAGAACCCTCCAGTGATGAACCAAAATCCTTGTTGAGTCTATCGCTGTTCGGACTCACTCGGCGAACCCGTCTCAGGGCCCCTGTGCCCAACGTCACGGTGCCTGGGTGCCGCCCTTGCCGCCGGCGGGGACGGCTCACGCTAGGGGGTTAGGCGGGCGGCTGCGTGCTCGACTCGCTCGTCGGTCGCCGTGAGCGAGATACGTACGTGGCCGCGTGCGGCGCTGCCGTAGAAGGCGCCGGGGCCGACGATGATCCCCTTCTCGGCGAGCTCTCCCACGAGCTGCCAGCAGTCGCCGGTGCCCTCACGCCGCGCCCACAGGTATAGGCCGGCCTCCGAGTGGTCGATGGTGAAGCCGGCGGCGGTGAGCGCTTCGAGGAGGATTCCTCGACGGCGCCCGTACCGTTCTCGCCCTTCCCGCACGTGTGCGTCGTCGTCGAGGGCGGCGACCATCGCTGCTTGCACGGGGGTGGGCACCATCATTCCCAGGTGCCTGCGCAGTAGCGAGATCTTCGCGAGCAGCTCGCGGTCACCGGCGATGAACGCGGCCCGGTAGCCGGCAAGGTTCGATTGTTTCGATAGTGAATAGGCCGCGAGCAGGCCGCCGCGGTCCCCATTCGTCACCTCATCCGCGAGCAGGCTCGGCACGCCGGATTCTACCCAGGCGGGGGTCCACGGGAGTTCGGCGTAGCACTCGTCGCTCGCGACGACCGCACCGAGGTTCCGAGCCGCGGCGATGATGCGCTGCAATTCCTCCCGCGCGATCACGGCGCCGGTGGGGTTAGCGGGCGAATTCACCCAGACGAGACGGACGCGGTTGTTGCCCTCCCAGGCGGCGACGTCGTCGGCAGGAATGACGGTTGCCCCGGCGAGGCGGGCCCCGACCTCATAGGTGGGGTAGGCGGTCGTGGGTACGACGACGGCGTCCCCCTCCCCCAGCCCGAGCAGCGACGGCAGGAGGCCGACGAGTTCTTTGGAACCGATGGTTGCGAGGACCTCGGACTCCGTGAGGTGGGCCGAGCGCCGCCGCGCCCACCAGTTGGTGAGGGCGCGGCGCAGTTCCGGGGTCCCCGCGACCGTGGGATAGCCCGGGGCGTTCGCCGCGGATGCAAGCGCCTGCTGCACGAGATGCGGGGTGGGGTCGACGGGGGTGCCGATCGAAAGGTCGACCACGCCCCCGGGGTGCGCCGCCGCCGTTTCCCGGAAGGGGATCAGCGCGTCCCAGGGGTAATCCTCGTCGAACGGAGCGAACCCCACGTCAGTCGTCGGCCATGGGGGGAAGGGCCGCGACCACCTCGTGATCCTTCTCGATCATGCCCATCTTCGCCGCACCTCCGGGGGATCCCAGGTCGTCGAAGTAATCGACATTGACGTCGTAGTAGATGCTCCATTGTTCGGGCACGTCATCCTCGTAGAAGATCGCCTCGACCGGGCACACCGGTTCGCAGGCACCGCAGTCGACGCATTCGTCGGGGTGGATGTACAGCATCCGTTCCCCTTCATAGATGCAGTCGACTGGGCACTCATCGACGCAGGACTTGTCCTTCACGTCGACACACGGTTCAGCAATGATGTAAGTCATGCCCCTCCTTCAAAAACAATCTTCCCTTTAGTATCGCACTATGGCTACTAGGTTCTGGCAGGAGTGGGAAGTCGGGCAACGGGTGAGCGTGCGTTATCGCGTCGAGGGCGGGTTTTCCGACGCGCTGGGCTACATCCGTCGCATTGATGCGGATGGTATGGATGTCGAGACCCGCCGTGGGCTTATCACCGTATCAGCCGATCTCATCGTTGTGGGCAAACGGGTCCCACCCCCGCCCCCGCGGCGCCGCCGACCGGCTCCGCCCACCGATGCGGACGAGCGTGGCGAGCAGTCCTAGTCGTCGCTATCGCCGGAGTCCGAGGAGTCCGCATCGGTGGACTTCTCTTTCGGTTTCGTGCCACACACGACGTTGTTCCACGGCTGGTAGGTGTGTGAGTACGAACGCGAGTACTCGTCGTTGCGAGCACCGTCCTTGGAGACGATCCGTTGCACCGTGACGGTGAACCCGGAGGCTCCCCCACGCTCGGGAACGCAGTCCGGGGCGGAGTTGTAGACGGTCTTCGGCGCGGTGATATTCGTGCGCGGGCCGGTGGTGATCTTCGTGTCCCAATACTTGGTGGACCATAGCTCCACGTGCGCTTCGTCGTCGATCCACGCTCGGATGAACACCCCGTACGGCGTGTTGTTGCGCCACTTCATGTCGAGGTTCGGCAGGTACAGCGTCGCCTCGCGGCCCTCGGGATAGCGTGAGAAATAGCGAGAGTGGGGCGTGTGGGTGATGTCTTCCATGCCCGCTTCGAAGGCGGCGTTGAACATCGTGGTGGACACCTGCGAGAGTCCGCCACCCATCGCTTCGCTGGTGAAGCCGTTGACGACGACACCCGAGGCGACGTATCCGTGCGCGGCGTCGATCGGCCCGAACGCTTCGATAAGGGAGAAGGTTTCGCCCGGCTTGATGAGCATGCCGTTAAGGTCCTTCGCACCAGTGACGAGGTTCTTCGTGCG
>CAMXUZ010000104.1 GCA_947251855.1 uncultured Ruaniaceae bacterium | reverse complement strand
CGGCGCGCCACAGGCGGTTTCGGGTGCCGGATTCGCGGCGGCGGACGGCCGACACGCGGCGCCACCACAGGTACAGGCCGCCCATCGCCAGAACCCACACTCACGACGCCGCCAGCTCGGCGTAGAGCTCGCCGGGATCGTGGGCGGGCCAGATCTGGGCGACCGACGAACCGGGGCTCGCCGCTGCGGTGGCCTCCACCTGCTCGCCGACGGAGACCGAGTGAGGGGCGGCGTCGACGGTGAGCAGATCGGCGTAGACGACCTTCTCGGCCGTCGGCGCCAACGCGTAGAACGCACCGGAAATGGCCGCGACCAGTAGGAACGGGCCGACCATCAAACCTGCGCAGAAGTGCAGGCGATGGAGGAAACGTGCGGGCCGATCGCGAATGGCGCGACGGGCCGCGGAAATTTCGGGCATGGGGTGAAAATTCCTCGGAAGTGGATCGGGATGCGACTGGGATCATTTGACCGAATGCCGATTAGTCGAATCCATGGCCCCGAGAGTTCCCGGCGATTTATCTCCCCCAGGTCAGGCCGCTTCCGTCACCGGCTCCGGCGCCGGCGCGCGCAGCCAGCCCTTCCGGTCGAACCACACGGCGGCGATCAGGCCGATGGTCACCGCGACGACCACGGACACGCCGGCGTAGATCAGCGCATTGCCGACACCCGACTCCCACGTGCCACCGAGGTAGAGCATCGACCGTGAGCCGAGGTAGATCTGGTGCATCGGCGAGAACAAGCTCAGTTCCCGGAAGAACCCCGGCACCGCCTCCAGCGGCAGGGTGCCGCCGGCCGACGGCAGGCCCAGGACGATGAACAAGATGAGGTTGACCACCAGGCCCGGGTTGCCCAGCAACGCGTTGATGGCGTGACTGACCCAGCCGACGGCGAGGATCATCGCGGCGGTAAAGCCCCACAGGGCGAACGGCTTGTGCAGGGGCATTCCGACCATCGAGCCGATGGCCACGTACAGCGCCGCGACGAGGGCGGCCTGGGTGGCGGACATGCCGAACTTCACCACGAGGGTCGACAGCCGCGACACGCGATGGTGGTGGTGCCGCACGAAGATCGGGCCCCACTCCAGCGAGTGGATGCCCAGGCGGTTGTCGACGATCTGGCCCGTCACCATTGCGCCGGTGAAGCCCGCTAGCACGATGAGCAGCGTCCAGTAGAACGCGGACAGGCCGTTGCCGGTGCCGTCGGGAAGCGGGTGGAAGTCCTCGAATTTGAAGTCGACCGGGTGCGCCGCGGCGGCCAGGGCAGTGCCGGTCGGCCTCTCCCCTTCCGGCGCGTCCGCAGCGGCGGCTTCGACCTTTTTCAGCAGTTGCTCGCCGACGGCTTCGTCGACCTGCGTGCGAACTTGGAAGCCGGCCTCCTTGACGATGGTCGACGCGCCCAGACCGGCCGCGGGGTTGGAGATGATGCGGATGTCCGGGGCGACGACCTCGTTGTCGACCATGGTGCCGATGCCCCAGGCGTTGAGGCGGGAACTGAAGTTCTCGGGGATGACGATCGCGCCGTAGAGTTCGCCGCGCGACATTTGTTCGATGGCCTCTTGGCCGCTGATCTGGCGGAGGTCGAATTGCTCGTCGTCGATGCCGTCGACGAGGCCTTCGACGACCTGGTCGCCCGCCCTCAACTCGGTGCCGTCGAGGGTGCCCGCGCCGCGGTCGGAGTTGACGATGGCGATCGGAAATTCATGGAGGTTCTTTTTGGGGTTGACGTTGCCGGTGAGATAGGCGCCGCCGAAAAAGATCGTCAGCAGGGCGACGGCGAGGGTCGGCGCCAACCAGAACGCCAGTGTCCGGCGGGGGTCGCGGGTGCTCATCGCGCCACCCCCAAACCACCGTCGACGCCCCGGACGAGCAGGACTCCGAGGTCGGAGACGAGCTCGTCGAGCGGGCCACGGTCGTCGTCGCCCACCCACTGCGCCGCGGTCCACGCGATGGAGGCGGCGACGCCACGAGCGGCGGTTTCCGGTGCCAGCGGCCCTGCCGCGAGGCTGGCGCCGAGGGTCGGGGCGGCAAGGATCCGTCCCGCCAGGTAGTCGACGGACTGGCGGAGAACTTCGGGGCCGCCCGGACCGGCGAGGACGCGGTGCATGAAGTCGACGTGAGGCTCGAGCTTTTCGACGGCGATGCCGATGACCTCGAGGATCTTCCCGGAATCGCCGGAGTCGAACCCGTCGGCGACGGGGTCCAATCCTTCGAAGGCCTGCTCCAGCCGGAGGACCGCGGCGTCGGCCCAGGCCTCGGAAAGGTCGCCGTAGACGGCGTAGAAGGTCGGGCGGCTCACACCGGCTTCGGTGGCCAGGTCGGTGATGGTGATGTCCACGGGGGCCCGCTGGTCCAACAGGACGGCGGCGGCCACACGCAGCTTGTCGCGCGACCGTGACGACGGACATGACGAACTCTGGATTTTACGCATGTAAACTTTTTACACCTGTAAACAGGCTTTGCGCAATTGCAGCACGGCCAGAGCTTTCACCTCCGGCACTCCGCCCCCATGAAACACATGTGATTTGGCAAAGGATTGAATGTTTGAAAACAATTCGATTCACACTCCCGAATGCCCGCACCGAAGTACACGTGACGATTCCTCCCCCGCCGAACGGCGGCCAGCCCAACCCGTACGGTTCCCCTCGCAACCAGTGGGGCGACGGCAATGTGCCACCGAACCCACCCCCGAGCCAGTACGGCACCCAGCCGCAGCCGCCCCCGAAACCCCCGCCGAGGAGGCTCCGCCGGAGGGAAAGGCGCCCACCGGTGAAGGTGTTCCCGCGGAGTTCAAGTCCGCGCTTCGGAAGGCCGGCCTCCACGATCGGCTGACCTCCGAATACGGCGCGCAGTTCTCGCCGCAGGTGCCCCAGTACGCCATCCCGAACCTCCGAGTTGCGCCACGGACGCTCTCGTCCGCCCCCGGCCGCACTGCGCACGAAAGAACCCCGCCACATGGGACGGGGTGATTCGCGGCCAAAACGCCTGTAGTGGGCCCCGTGGGGCTCGAACCCACG
>CAMXUZ010000103.1 GCA_947251855.1 uncultured Ruaniaceae bacterium | reverse complement strand
GGCCGGTTCCACGGCGTCGTCGTCGCCCGGCTGTGTTTCCCCGCCCTGATGTGTTTCCCCGCCCAAGGAGGATGCCGGGCCCGGGGTGGGGGGCTCGATG
Source organism: uncultured Ruaniaceae bacterium (assembly GCA_947251855.1). The sequence goes on along the minus strand of CAMXUZ010000103.1, from coordinate 4,158 downwards.
AGCGGGATCGGTTCCGTACGGAGGTGTTCAGGAAGGTCCGAGGAGCCGCTACGAGAAGCCTCGCTTCCGTTCACACCGTTGGCGGTATCGGCTTCTCCGCGGCCGTTTTCCTGCGCCAAAGCTACCGCCCCTACTCCTTGAAGATATGTATCCGCCCATTATCGTAGTGGTCGACGCGGCGTTTCGTCGGTAATGAGGCGGTGATCTTCCACAACAATTCGGCTACACTTCGCGACTTGCTCCGAATTCTTCGAGGCGGCCGTAGGCATGCACGATGCCGCCGGTGACGCCGGGGCGGATGCCTCCCCCAAGGACGCGCCCGACGACGACGAGGTGGCTGCCCGCTGCCTTCACCCACGAGGTGCGACATTCGATCCAGGCGGAGGCGGCGTCCAGGATCGCGGCGCCGGTGAGATCGCCGGGAACGTGGGGCACCGAGGAGAGTTGGTTGATCGCCGGGCGACCCGGGCTGGCGAGCCAATCCGCGGCGGGCAGGCCCTCGGGGCCGAGAATGCTCACCGCCCATGGGGCATCACTTTCGACGGCTTCGGCGAGGCGGGCGTCTTCATGCACGGTGAACAGCACCGTCGGCGGGTGCAGCGAGACGGAGACGAGGGAGGTCGCCGTCATCGCGAGGTCGAGGTTGCGGTACTTCGCCGCTACCACGCTCACCCCGGAGACGAGGCGGCTCATGATCCCGCGGAAGTCGTCTTCGTCAATTTCCGGCATTTCCCCCTCCTACCTGCGTCCGCTTCGCAGCGGCGGTGCCGCTCGCGCCGCCACCGATGAGTGTGCCTGCGAAGAGTGCGACGAAGATGCCCACGAGCCAGCCCAGTCCGAGGGCATCTTCGACGACGACGACGTCACCACCGGTGCGCACCGTGGTGATGAGGAGGACCGACCCCACGAGACCGACGGCGTAGGTGAACGCCGTCTTCGCCGACCCGGTCGTGCGGTTCATCACCGCACCCGCGAGCACCGCGACGAGCCCGATCACCAGTCCCCAGGGCGGGTTCGCCCGGTGGGTGAAAGAACCGGCGAAGCCGACGATGATGCCACTGAGCAGAGCGAAGATGTAGAGGAACCCCGTGTAGAAGCGGCCCGGGCGACCCCGGTGCTCGGCGGCGATGGGCGCGCCGAGCGAGGCGAGGAAACTCGCTAAGCCCTCGCGGGTTCCCCACCCGGGGGCGAGGAGCAACCCCGCGTGCGTGGGGATCGGTTTGAGATCGTTGTTCGTCAGGGCGTACCAGCCTGCGAGCGCTTCGCCCGGACGGGTTTCGAGGGCGTGGACCTGGGTGCGGTGGGCGCGCATCGCCCCGATGAGTCGGTCGGCGGCGGCAGCAGTATCGAGGACGACGTCGGGGGCTTCGTGCACGCCCGTGCGCAGCGGCGCATCGAGGTCAGGTCTGTGCAGCGGAAGGCCGTACGCATCGGCCTGCGGGAGGTCGGGGGCGCGGGCGAGCTCGGCGTTCGCCGCGCGCACCCGCCCCTCGTGCTGGACCGCGAACGCAACGAACGGGACCCGCCAGGACTCCGCGGCGATGTCCAACGCGCGCATCGCGACGTCGTGGCAACGGATGTGGTCCGGGTGTCCGTACCCGCCCGCCGGCTCCTCGGTGAGGAGCAGCGTTGGCCGCAGGGCGATGATCCGCTGCGCCAACGCCCGGGCGGGGTCTTCGATGTCGATGCGGGAGAAGGAGTCGGCGGGCGCCGTGGGGTCGGGGACGGCGCGGATGCGGCGCTCGTCCTCCCACGCCATCCCGGAATCCACGTATCGGCCATTGCCGCCGTCGAGGAATTCATGTGAGCAGGCGCCGAGTTCCGCGGCGGCCTGGGCCACCTCCCGGCTACGCGTGAGGGGTAGTTGCGCGCGGTCCGGAGTGGTGCGGTCACCCTCGGGTGCGACGATCTCGCCCATCTCACCGCGCGTGGCGGTGACGATGTGTACCTCGGCCTGCTCAGGCAGGAGCGCGAGCACTCCGCCCGCGGAGAGCGTTTCGTCGTCGGGGTGGGCGAAGAACCCCAACACTACGGGTCGGGCAGTTTCCTTCTGTTCAGCCACATTCGCCTCCTGGGTTCAGGCTACCCTCGCTTGGCGCGAGCCACCGCCTTGCCTCGCTCGTTCTTATCGAGGATGACCTTTCGGATCCGTACGGCGGAGGGGGTGACCTCCACGCATTCGTCCTCTCGAGCAAACTCCAGCGATTCCTCCAACGAAAGCTTCAGGGCCGGGGTGAGCTGTTCGAACGTGTCCGCCGATGCTGCGCGCATGTTCGTGAGTTTCTTCTCCCGGGTAATGTTGACGTCCATGTCATCGCCACGCGTGTTCTCACCGATGACTTGCCCTTCGTACACCTCCGAGGTGGGGTCGATGAAGAAGGAACCGCGGTCCTGCAGGTGCAGCAGCGCGTATGGAGTTGCCGCCCCGGGGCGGTCGGCGACGAGGGAACCCGAGGCGCGCAGTTCGATCGGGCCCATCCACGGCGCGTAACCATCCGCGATCGCCGCGGCGATCCCGGTGCCGCGGGTTTCGGTGAGGAAGCGGGTGCGGAACCCGATGAGGCCGCGGGCGGGTACGGAGAACTCCATCCGCACCCAGCCGCTACCGTGGTTCGCCATCGTCTCCATCCGGCCCTTGCGGGAGGCGAGCAGCTGGGTGGTTGCCCCCATGTGCTCCTCCGGCACGTCGATGGTGAGGCGCTCCATCGGTTCGTGGATCTTCCCGTCAATCGTGCGGGTGACCACCTGGGGCTTGCCGACGGTGAGTTCAAACCCTTCCCGCCGCATCTCTTCCACGAGGATCGCGAGCGCGAGCTCTCCTCGGCCCTGCACCTCCCACGCGTCAGGCCGGTCGGTGGGAAGCACCCGCAGCGAGACGTTCCCGATGAGTTCGCGTTCGAGGCGTTCCTTGACCTGGCGGGCGGTGACCTTGGTGTTCTTCTCCCGCCCCGCCATGGGTGAAGTGTTCACTCCGATCGTCATGGAGATCGCCGGCTCGTCCACGGTGATGGGCGGCAGGGGCCGCGGGTCGTCCGCATCGGTGAGCGTCTCCCCGATCATGATGTCTTCGATGCCGGCGACCGCGACGATATCTCCCGCGTGCGCCTCCTCGGCGGGGACCCGCTCGAGCGCTTCGGTGCGCAGGAGCTCGGTGATGCGCACGTGATGGATGGAGCCGTCGAGTTTCACGCGGGCGACGACCTCCCCCTTACGCAGGGCGCCGTTGTGGATCCTCAGCAGCGCGAGGCGGCCGAGGAAGGGCGAGGCGACCAGGTTCGTCACGTGCGCCTGCAGCGGGGCGCCCTCTTCGTAGGTCGGCGCGGGGATGTGCTGGAGGATCGTGGCGAACAGCGCCTCGAGGCTCTCACCGTCGGGCAGTTCGCCATCGGCGGGCTGGGCGAGCGAGGCCCGGCGTGCCTTGCCGGAGGCGTAGACGACGGGAAGGTTGAGGATCGCGTCGAGGTCGAGGTCGGGCACGTCCTCCGCGATGTCGGAGGCGAGGCCGAGCAGCAGGTCGGTGGTTTCGGACACCACTTCCCCGATCCGTGCGTCCGGGCGGTCCACCTTGTTGACCACGAGGATCACCGGGAGCTTCGCCGCGAGCGCCTTCCCGAGCACGAACCGGGTTTGTGGGAGTGGCCCTTCGGAGGAGTCGACGAGGAGCACCACGCCGTCGACCATGGAAAGCCCGCGCTCGACCTCGCCCCCGAAGTCCGCGTGGCCGGGGGTGTCGATGACGTTGATCGTCACCCCGTTGGGCGCAGAGGGCCCACGGTAGTCGACCGCGGTGTTCTTCGCGAGGATGGTGATGCCCTTCTCGCGTTCCAGTTCGCCGGAATCCATCGCGCGGTCATCGACGGCTTTGTGTTCCCCGAACGCACCGGATTCCCACAGCATCGCATCCACCATGGTCGTCTTACCGTGGTCAACATGGGCGATAATCGCAATGTTGCGCAGGTCAGTGCGTTGAGTCATCGAGGTTCCGTTCTTGGGTGAAGGCACTGCGGGTGGAGGTGGTGTCACTGCCCCCGCGCGTGAGCGCGCAGAAAACCGCGCCCGGTCAATGATACGGCACCTCCCACCACCCTGCGGTGTAACCTGCGTTGCACCGCAGGGGGGGTGCGGGTCAGCGGGCGGATTTGGCCGCTTCGGCAAGGA
>CAMXUZ010000102.1 GCA_947251855.1 uncultured Ruaniaceae bacterium | reverse complement strand
CGACGTCGACCTGCTCCTTCGGCAGTCCCAGTTCGCGCCGGAGGTAGCGGCGCACCCCGATGAGGGAGGTCGATTCCCCCGCGGCCCAGATGAAACCGGTGCCGGAGCTGAGATCGCGCTCGCGCACGTACGGTTCGGGGTCGGAGTCACCCAGCACCCATTCCACATCAGCTCCGGGAGGTAGGGGGTACTGCGCAAGGGACTCCCCGCCGAAGACGAGCGCGGAGATCTTCTGCTCCGCGGGCGCTTCGGCGAGCCAGCGACCGAGTGCGGGCACGGCCGACGCGTCGGCGATGAGGAGCCACCAATCGGCGCCGACGGGCAGTTCTTTGGAACCGCGGGGGCCACCGAGGTCGAGTTCGTCGCCCTCCTTCGCGTTGGCCGCCCAACGCGAAGCGGGCCCCTCATCGCCGTGGATGACGAAGTCGAGGTCCAGGGTGGTCTCGGTCCAGTTCAGCGGCGTGTAATCGCGGGAGATGTATTCGACGTCGGGGTCGCGGACGAATTTTCCATCCTCGCCGATGTACGGGGCGTTGAGCACTCCGTCCGGTCCGGGGAAGAAGACCTTGACGTGGTCGGCGGGGCCGCGGCTGACAAATTCACTCATGTCGCCGGTGAGCGTGACCCGTGTGAGTTGGGGGGTAAGTTCCTGCACCGCGCTCACTGCCAGGCGCCGGAACTTAAATGGATTCATCATGCGGTTACGAGATACAGTCACGCCTCCGAGCATATCCGATACTCCCGTGTTGCATAAATCGGGTGTCTTCTTGGTGAGACGGTGACGCGTCGGCGGATAGAGCTGTGGCGCCCCACCCCGGAGGGGGAGGCGCCACAGGACGCGTCGAGAGCGTTAGTTGCCGGTGAGCTTCTCCCGCAGGGCAGCGAGCGCTTCATCCGAGGCGAGCGTGCCTTCGGCTTCCGGCGCTGCGGAGGTGTAGGAGGCGCTGTCGGCGGGTCCTTCCGAGGACTTCGCTTCGGCGTCGGCTTCCACAGCGGCAGCAACCTGCTTCTTGTGGGCCTCCCAACGGGCGTAGGCGGCGGCGTATTCCGCTTCCCATGCTTCGCGCTGGGCGTCGTAGCCTTCCATCCACTCGTTGGTTTCCGGGTCGAAGCCTTCGGGGTACTTGTAGTTGCCCTCTTCGTCGTACTCGGTGGCCATGCCGTACATCGACGGGTCGAAGTCCTCCGATGCCGGGTCGATGCCCTCGTTCGCCTGCTTCAGCGAAAGGGAGATGCGGCGGCGCTCGAGATCGATGTCGATCACGCGGACGAACACTTCTTCATCCACCTTGACGACCTGCTCGGGCACCTCGACGTGGCGCTGGGCCAGTTCGGAGATGTGCACGAGGCCCTCGATGCCGTCTTCCACGCGCACGAAAGCGCCGAAGGGAACGAGCTTGGTGACCTTCCCGGGAACAACCTGGCCGATGGCGTGGGTCCGTGCGAAGAGCTGCCACGGGTCTTCTTGGGTGGCCTTGAGCGACAGCGATACGCGTTCGCGGTCGAAGTCGACGTCGAGTACCTCGACGGTGACCTCCTGACCCACCTCGACGACCTCGTTCGGGTGGTCGATGTGCTTCCAGGAGAGCTCGGAGACGTGCACGAGACCGTCGACACCGCCGAGGTCGACGAACGCACCGAAGTTGACGATCGAGGAGACCACACCCGGGCGGACCTGGCCCTTGGCGAGGGTCTGCAGGAAGGTGGAGCGGACCTCGGACTGGGTCTGTTCGAGCCACGCGCGGCGGGACAGAACGACGTTGTTGCGGTTCTTGTCGAGCTCGATGATCTTCGCTTCGATCTGCTGGCCGATGTACGGCGCGAGGTCGCGGACCCGGCGCATTTCCACCAGCGATGCGGGGAGGAACCCGCGCAGGCCGATGTCGAGGATGAGGCCGCCCTTGACGACCTCGATGACGGTGCCGGTGACGACACCGTCTTCTTCCTTGACCTTCTCAATGTCGCCCCAGGCCCGCTCGTACTGAGCGCGCTTCTTCGATAGCAGCAGGCGACCTTCTTTGTCTTCCTTCTGCAGTACGAGGGCTTCAATGACATCACCGACGGCGACGACCTCATCAGGATCGACATCGTGCTTGATGGAAAGTTCACGGGAAAGGATGACACCTTCGGTCTTGTAACCGATATCGAGGAGGACCTCGTCGCGGTCCACCTTTACGATGGTGCCTTCAACGATGTCGCCATCGTTGAAATATTTGATGGTCTCGTCAACGGCGGCGAGGAATTCCTCTTCCGAGCCGATGTCGTTAACGGCGACCTGAGGGGCATTCGCCTGCTGGGCGGTGATACTCAAGAGATAAACTCCGATGTGGACAAATTATCGTGCGGATAGGGACATGATCGAACCGCCAGGGCCGCCACGAATTGGGCACGCGAAAGGCGATCAACCGCGCCCCAGTCTATCGGAGGTCGGGGAAGCGCGGCAACGGCCCACATTGCAGCCGCTCGTTGTATTTGTGTGTGTTCGGACACGTTTTCTTGAAATTCGCTCCTGTGGCAGTCTGGAACCGTGACCTCCGACCCAGGCAAGCACCCTCATCCCTCCTTTCCCACTGCGGCCGGGTACTTCCCGGTTGACGGCGAGGAAGCCATTGCCGGCAACGCGGTGTATTGGAGTGAGGGCGCGCGCGACTACCTCGCTGAGTACGGGGAATTCCTCGGCGATACGCAATTTCGGTGGTGCCCGGAAGGGTTGCTGGAGAGCGAGGCGGAGCTGCTGGGCCCGCTCCCCCGATTGCGCCACCAGCACCTGCTCGAAGTCGGCGCGGGCGCAGCGCAGTGTTCCCGGTGGCTCACCCGTGAGGGGGTGCGCGTCACGGCTACCGACCTCGCTCCGGGGATGATCACGGCGGCGAAGAGGTTGAACGCCGCCACGGGGATCACGATGCCCCTCCTCGTCGCTGACGCACGCGCGCTGCCCTTCGACGACGGCTGTTTCGATCAGGTGTTCACGGCGTTCGGCGCGATCCCATTCGTCAAGGATGCCCAGGAGGTTCACCGCGAAGTGCATCGGGTGTTGCGGCCAGGGGGCTGGTGGACGTTCGCGACGACACATCCGCTTCGGTGGGCGTTCCCGGATGATCCCACCAGCCTCACCGCGAACCGCTCCTACTTCGATCGCACCCCCTACGCGGAGCGGTCCCCCAGTGGCACGTACGCGGAGTTCCACCGCACGCTCGGTGATCACGTCGCCGAGGTCACCTCCGCCGGGTTCGTCATCACCGCGATGATCGAACCGGAATGGAGCCCGGGCAACCCTCACGTATGGGGCGGTTGGGGCCCCGAACGGGGGAAGTACCTGCCCGGAACGTTGATCATTCAAGCCCGCCGGGAGTGAGGCTCCCGGCGCGGTGAGCTACTCCGCGATGAAGTGGAGGCGTTCGTCGCCGGATCCGATCCGGAGCTGGGACCGGTCAATCTCGTAGGCGACGGTCCCCTGCAGGACACTCAACATCTGCGTCTCCACCTCCGTGGCGTCCTCCTCGCACC
>CAMXUZ010000101.1 GCA_947251855.1 uncultured Ruaniaceae bacterium | reverse complement strand
CGATCGACCGCGGAGTGGCGGCCGACGCCGTCGGCCTCGGGGCCCAGTTCGCCGTCCGAGCCTCGAGCGGGTGGCTCGGCTGGCCCGAATCGCTCGAAGCGGAGCTCCTGGACTGGGTGCGGGCGAATTGGGAAGCAACGAGGTCGGGCGAGTTCGCTCGCACCGCCGCCGTCGCCGCCTGGTACAACGCGATCATCGCAGCGCTGCTCAACACCCGGCGGAACACGCCGACCGATGACGTCACGAGCGAACTCATGAACGATACGTTCCTCGGCCGATCCCTCACCGAGGAAGAGATCACCTCGATCCTGCGGAACTGGACGGGCGGGGACCTGGGGTCGATGGCGCTGTGCGTCGGGGTCGTGCTCGCCTACCTCGCCGACCACCCGGACCTGCAACACCAGCTGCGCTCACAGGAGGTGACGACGGCCCGGTGGCACCGGGTGATCGATGAGATCCTCCGCCTCGACGATCCGTTCGTGGCCAACCGTAGGGTCGCGACTCGCGACGTGATGCTCGACGGTGAGCAGATCTCCGCCGGCGAACGGCTCCACCTGAACTGGACGGCCGCCAATCTTGACCCGGCCGTCTTCGACGGCTTCGACCCCGAAGGCCACGCCGAGGATAACCTCGTGTACGGAATCGGGCGGCACGTGTGCCCGGGCCGGGAACTCGCCACGGTGCAGTTGCGGATCTTCACCCAAGCGGTGCTCGCACGAACCACGGCGATCACCCCCGATGAGCACCCGCGCACGCGGTCATTGCCCCCGGCGGGTGGTTACCTCGAGGTGCCGATCCGGCTCGACGTGGCATCCTGACCGGCTGGCGCTGGGGGAGGGGAGGTCCGCTGACCCCGGTGGCGCTCTCAGGCCGAGCGGGCGCGCACCTGGTGAAGAATGTAGGTCGCGGTTCGAAGACTCAGATCGGGGCGGGCCTGGCGTAGCTTGCGCACGTCTGCCAGTTCGGTTGCAGGCGTTCCCCCGCCACCGACGATTCCCTGCCCCCACGCTGCCGCGTCCGCTTCATCAGCGAAGCCTGCCTCACGGAGCGCCTCGCGCTGGTCGCGTCGGTCGCCGCTGACTTTGTGCGTGAGGTTGTGCAGGTGTGGGTTGTGCATCTGTTCATTACAGCATTGGCTGCCAGAGCCCCGCAAGCGCGGATACGATCCTGAGACTATTGCCAGGTATTTCCGAAGTTCACTCCGTAGGATCAGGGCTCTATGAACGATGACCCACTAGACGTGCGTAAACTCGCCATCGAGCTCGCCGCGATCGCGCAGAACGGTCTGGCTTACTCTCGAGATCACTTCGACATCGAGCGCTTCCAGCGCCTCGCCGTGCTCGCCGAGCAGCTCCTCGTTCGGGACGACCTCGGCAGCTATCGTCCCGCCCCGGCGCTCACCGCGGGCTACGCGACACCCAAAGTCGACGTGCGCGCGGGAGTCTTTGACGAGGACGGCCGGGTCCTGTTGGTCCAAGAAGTGGCCGACGGGCGATGGTCGTTGCCCGGCGGATGGTGCGACGTCCTCGAGACTCCCCGCGCGGCGATCGAGCGGGAGGTGAGGGAGGAAGCGGGAATGACGGTGAGCGCGGTCCACCTCGCCGCCGTCATCGATCGAGAAGTGTGGGCCCACGCTCCGGCGTACGACCACCACGTGTATAAGCTGTTCTTCGTCTGCACGCCCGAAACAACGCTCGATCCCACCTTCACGAGCAGTGAAACCCTGGCGGCCGAGTGGTTCGAGGTGGACGAACTTCCCGAGCTCTCTATTCAGCGCGTCCTGCCCGAACAGATCCACCTTCTCCACGAGCATTGGCGGAAGCCCGGGCCGGCGTACGTCGACTGATCACATGCGGCGCTCGTGTAATCGCCGCACGCCGAGCCATTGCTGGGCTCCGAATTCGGTGAAGGTGCCCGCGTGCTGAAATCCCAAGCGCCGGGCGAGAGCGAGCGAGGCCGCATTTGCCGACTGGGTCACCACGAGCACGGGTTGGTCGTCATAGTACTGCGCGGCCGTGCCCAGGAGCAGCGAAGCGGACCTGGCAGCGATTCCTCGGCCCCAAAACCTGCGGCGCAGGAGATAGGACAGTTCCAACTCATCCCCCGCCACGTGCCCGGGGCGACTGGCGGGACGGCGTTCGAGTGAGATCATCCCCAACAACTCATCAGTAGCGCCATCGGCTATGACGAAAGAACCCGGGTCGGCGGTGATCGAGGACGTTCCCTGTGTCTTCAGGCGCGCGCGCACCCGCTCGACGGGTACCGGGCCGCCCAGGTGCAACCGCACGCGAGTATCACTCGACAGTTCGATGTACGCGGGTTCATCCCCGCCGGTGGCCTTACGGAGAAGCAGACCCGCCGCACGTGCTTCTTCGAACGGAAATGGCGTCTCACACATCTGGGGCTCCTATTGCAGGCGTCAGCGCACCGCGACGTCGGTCATCGTAGCGGAAGCGGGCTGCCACCCCTCCGCCCGGGTCCACACCTGATCAGCCACGCGGACGCTGCTGGCACCGGTCTCCGCCGCGGTCGCCACCGCCCAATGGGCGAGGGCCCATCGCTCACGCTGCGCGTCTTCACCAGCAGAGCCGGCGATCACTGTGATTCCCTCTCCCGCCCCCACCGCACGTGCCCCGGGGCGAACGTCAGCGAGTTCGGAGAGGAACACCTCCGGATCGAACTCCGCGGAATCCTCCAACGCGCAGTTCAGGGCACCCGGAGCGGCGCCGCTGAACGTCGTGTGTAGCGCCTCGGCGAGCGGTTCGTGTTTCGCGTACGCCTCGGGAAAAGCAGAAATCTGCACGGCTTGCGCCGCCTGGGTCAGCGGCATGTCGGCGTAGCCGGGGAGCTCGAGCAACCGCGAGTAGAACGCCTTGCTTGCATACACCCGGTCCTGCACCTCGTCTTCGCTGCCCCACCCCTGGGAGGGGCGCTGCTGGAACAGGCCAAGGGAGTCTCGGTCTCCGTGGTCGAGGTTGCGCAGCGAGCTCTCCTGCATGGCGGTGGCCAGGGCGATCGTGATGGCCCGGTCGCTGGCACCCATATCCGCACCGACTCCGGCGATCACGGCCGCGTTCCCCATCTGCTCGGGGCTGAGCCGCACCTGCCCGTTCGAGCCCTCCACGAAGCAGGTGGGCCGGGCATCACCGCCGACGCTGAGCGAGTCGAGGGCAACCACGATGGCGATCACCGCGCTTGCGCACACGAGGAGGAAGATCAACACCGACCCTGTTCCCCCGCGGCGCCGGCGGGGCGCAGGTCGGCGCGACCGGTCGCGCCGACTCACCGCGATAGACCCCGGCTCATTCGACGCCTCCCCGGTCGAAGGCCTCAACGACGCCGGTGGTGGAATTTCGCCGGAAGAGCATTCCCGATACGCCGGCGAGGTCGTGCGCGGAGAGCACCCGTCGGTGCGGGTCGTCAGCGGTGCGCACGGTGACTTTGGTGCCGGGGGTGAGGAAGAGGCCGGCTTCGACGACGCAGCGGTCGCCGAGCGAGATCCCCACGCCCGCGTTCGCACCCACGAGGCAGCCGGAACCGATGGTGATGGGGTGATCCCCTTCCGAGGGCAGCAGGGAGGCGCTGCCGCCGATGTGGCTCCCCTCTGCGACGATCACTCCCCGCGAGACGCGCCCCTGAATCATCGCCGCGCCGGAAGTTCCCGCGTTGGCATCGACGAACCCCTCGTGCGTGACCTTGGTGCCCGGGGCGAGGTACGCGCCGAGACGCACCCGGGCGGCGTCGGCGATCGCGACGTCGCCCGGAAGGACGTAATCAACCATCGGCGGGATCTTCGCGACGGCGCGCACGGTGACCGGCGTGCCCTTCGCCGCGATACGCAACTGCAGGCGCACGTCATCAAAATTGTTGGGGGAGCAGGGGCCCACGGAGGTCCACACGTTCAGCGGGAGCACGTCGAGGAGGCCTTCGAGTGAGACCTCGTACGGGGCGAGGAAACGGGGGGAGAGCAGGTGCAGCCACAGGTAGGCGTCCGAGGTGTTCGCGGGCGCGGCGTCGAGGTCGATCTCGGTGCGCACGACTTCTTGGTGCACCCCCCGGGCGGTGTCGGTGGCGGCGAGGGAAGCGAGGTCGGCGGGCACGCCATACGGTCCGCGGCGGTCGCTCGGGAGTGGGCCGAGCCCGAGGGTGGAGTACCAGGTATCGAGCACCTGCCCGTCGTCGGTGAGGGTGGCGAGCCCAACGCCCCAGGCGCGTCGCGAGGTATCGGTCATGGCCTTAGCCTACGTGGGCGCGCCCGACTCGTCATCAGACCCGGTCGGTGCGCGGGTGGCCGACGAAGAACATCGCGATCACCCCGGCGAGG
>CAMXUZ010000100.1 GCA_947251855.1 uncultured Ruaniaceae bacterium | reverse complement strand
CGACCGTGATCAAGCACTGGAGAAGATCATGGATCTGACCATGCTCTCCGACATCTTCCCCACCGGCTACCACGGCGCCTACACCGCCGGGGTGACGACCGGTTCGACCGTCTACGTCGCCGGAGCGGGCCCGGTGGGCCTAGCGGCCGCACACGCCGCCCAGGTGCTCGGGGCCGCCGTCGTCGTCGTCGGAGATATGAATGCCGACCGGTTGCGCCAGGCGGAGACCTTCGGTTGCGAAACCGTTGATCTCTCGAGTGGGAACAAGCCCCCGGACATGCGCGAGGAGATCCTCGGTGACCCCGAGGTGGACGCCCCCGTCGACGCCGTCGGTTCCGAAGCCCGCGGGCACGGACCGGACGCCGAGGAGGAACCCGCGACGGTGCTCAACGACATCATGGGCGCCACCCGCGTAGGCGCGGGCCTCGGTATCCCCGGTCTCTACGTCACCGGGGATCCCGGTGCAGCCGATGAAGGTGCTCGGGTCGGGCGGATCGGGGTCGAACTCGGTCTCGGCTGGTCGAAATCCCACTACTTCACCACCGGGCAGTGCCCTGTGAAGAAGTACAACCGGCAGCTCATGAACTTGATCCTGCACGATAAGGCGCAGATCGCGAAAGCGGTCAACGCCACGAAGATCACGCTCGACGAGGCGCCGGAGGCGTACGAGAAGTTCGACGCCGGGGCGGCGCACAAGTATGTCATCGACCCGCACGGGATGGTGAAATAGCAGGCAACGAGCCGCTGGGCCCGACCTACGAGCCCAGCGGCTTGGCCCCCACCGCGCACGTGTATCCGGTGCGGTAGCGCTCCCGGATCTCCGGGGTGATTGCGCCAGCGTTGATGATTTCCTGGAGCATCCGCGCGGAGGGTTTGATCGTGCGTTCCTGGGTCTCGTAGTCGACGTGCACGATCCCGAACCGGGGCACCTCCCCGAACGACCATTCCCAGTTATCCAAAAAACTCCAGTGGTAGTACCGCTCGAAGGGTAACCCGGAGGCGGCCATCGCCGAGAGGTGATCGAGGAGGAAGGCCGGCCGGAAGTGTTCCAAGGCGAGCGAGCCGCCGCTCGGGCCGGTGAGTTCGGCCCGCCCGTTGTCGGCGCACCCGTTCTCCGTCACCCAGATCGGCACAGGATACTTCTCGTGCAGCCGGCGCGCGGTCTGCACGAGCCCGGCCGGGAAGATTTCCCACCCCATGTCGGTGAGCGGCACCCCGTCGAGCACTCCGTCGCTCGGCCCGGTCACGGCCGTGCGAGAGTAATAGTTCAGCCCGATCGCATCGGCGTAACGCCGGATCGGCAGCCCCACCGGGCGGCGCCCGAGCAGGGGTGAGAACCTCCCGGAGAACATCGCGTCTTCGATGATCTCGTGGAAAAGTAGTTCGTTGACGCGGGTGAACAGCCGGTGTAGCGGGTTCCCCGGATTCTTCGGAACGAACACGCGCACGTGGTGGGCGAAGGTGACCCGGGCGCGGCGGCCAGGAGCACCGCCGTCAACAATTTCATGAATGAGCAGGTAGGCGCGGCAATGCGCCTCGGCGAGGTTGCGCAGTACCTTGCGCAGTTTCCACCACGACACCTCACTGGGGGGCCCTTCCTTGAACAGGTAGGCCTGCACTGCGTAGACGTTCGGTTCGTTGATCGTGATCCAATCGGTCACGAGGTCCCCGAGGTGGGTGACGGCGGCGTGGACGAACCGCAGGAACATCTCCGGGGCATCGGGGTTGGTGAACTCCCCAAGCTCTTGGAACCACATCGGGTTGGTGAAGTGGTGCAGGGTCACCAGCGGCCGGATCCCGCGATCGAGGAGGTCGCGGATCTCCTCCCGGTAGCGGTCGAGCACGGCGAGGTCGAACTCCCCGGGGCGGGGTTCGATCCGCGCCCACTCCAGTCCGATCCGGGCGATCTGCATATCCAGTTCGCTCATGAGGGCGTTGTCCTCCCGCCAGCGGTTCCAGTGATCCGTGGCGCGCGCGGGCGTGGACCCATCGAGCACGTTGCCGGGCACGCGGGCCCAATCGTGCCAGTTGGTATCAACCTCACCCCCCTCGACCTGTAGGGCAGCGGAGGCGCTGCCGATGAGAAACTTCACGGGCTCGCAGCGGTTACTCATGGTCATAGTGTGCCAGTCGGCCAGCGAGTAGGTCCCTGCTACGACTCCCCACGTTCCTGGATGGTGAGCGTGACCGGGTCTGAGCTGGGGGCGACGGCGACGTGCAGAAGCCCGGTTTCGTCGTCCCACGCTACGCGTTCACCCCCGCGCACCACCGGATCCGTGAACTTCGCCGGCGGCAGATAGATCTCCGTCGGCGCGTCGATCGTCGCATCCGGGGTCATCTCCAACCGGAGCGTGCCCTCTTCCACGCCCCAGCGAATTGGTGTGCCCGCGACCGCCCGGGGATAGGGCCGGTTCAAAGCAGCGACGAGGTTGCGCGCCTCGCCATCCTCGTCATAGGGGCCCCAACTCCCCGCATCCCGGGACCAGTATGCGGTGCTGATTCCCGCCGCGCTCATCTCCGAGAGGACCGTTTCCACATACTCAAGCGCTCCCGGCCGCTCGGTGTTGAGCCCAAATTCACCGAGGATGATCGGTGCGTCGCCTAGTCTTGCGGAGGCATTGAGGGTGTTGTTGATCCACCCGTCGATGACCTTATCCACGAGTTCCGCGTTGGCACCCGTGTAATCCTCCCCGAGGTCGAGAGGATGCGGATAAAGGTGGGGGCAGAACGCGATCCGGTCCGACGGGTCGTTGATCTGCTGTAGCGACGTGGGGAGCCCCCAGTTGAAGCCCACGACCTGGGGCTCAATGCACACCCACGTATCTTCGTCGACTTCCCGAATCGCGTCGGTCGTGCGCTGATACAAGTCCGTAAGCGCGCCCGCCTCGAATGCTGGCCCCTGAACGGAACCCCCGTAACTTTCGTTCATGAGGTCGTAGGCGACGACGGCCTCGTGTTGCCCGAACCGCTCGGCCACTGCTCGCCACGCCTGAGCATAGTGCTCCATGAGCTCCGGGTGCTCACCGGTGGTGCCCCAAAAGTGGTCGAAAGCGCGCACGATCCCCGGGTCGAGGTAATGCAACTCCCACTGATCCCGCTCGATGATCGCTTTGCCGTCGGTGTATGTTGCCCATGCGGGAGCACCGTTGCCGATCTGCCCTTCGGCCAAGTCCTCGAAGGGCCCCCACAAGTCTTGATGCATATCCAACATGACGGCGTAGCCGCGGCTCGAGTACCAGCTCACCGCCTCTTCCAACCCGTCGAGATACTCCTCGTCGTATTGGCCCGGCTCTGGCTCTACAGCTCGCCAGGAGATGAGTAGTCGCACGAAGTTCGTGCCCATATCCTCGTGCTCGGCCTCAACGCCCTCCTCATCGATGTTCGGGAGACCGTCGGCGGAGGTTTTCGCCCCGCCATCAGTAGAGAAACCGTGCAAGACCAGTGCCCGGCCCTGCGCGTCGGTGATGAACCGGGGCGCAGTGTGCGGCGCCGACGGAACACCAGCCGCCACGGCTCCCGCGATGACGAGTACTGCGACACACGCGAGAAGAAACCGAATCCGCATTACCGCCGATCTGCCGATATGGTCAAGGATCATGCCTCACCGACGAAGCTATCTCCTCGCTATTCTCGCATTGGTTCTTCTCATGGTGGCGGTGGGCGCGCCGACACTACGTATTCCACTCCTCACCCATGCGGTCCTTCTCGCGATCCCGGCAGCGCTCGCGGTCCCCGCGGGAATCCCACCCATTTGGGTCCCCGGGGCGGAGCCGATGTTGTTGTGGACAGTGAATCTCCTCGCCGCTGCGCTGATGCTGCTTACTGCATGGCGATACATGGTGAAGCCGCGCGTTCCGCGGCTCTCTCGCGACCACTCCGGGGATACCAGTGAGCGCGCCCCGGAGCGCGGTGGGGCGGGGCGCGGTGCCGCTCAGCCAGGTGCCACCGCATCGCGAGCACCTGGATCGGTCCTCTCCCGGGCCCTCGTCTGGCGGCGGGTCTGTATCGGCACGATCCTGGGGCTCGTCCTCGCTAACGTTCTGCGGGCAGTGCTGTGGACCTTCCTGACGGGTCCCTCTCTCACGATCTACGCAGCGACGGTGGGTCTCAGCGCGGTGCTGTCCGTGGTCGTGGGGGCGGTGCTGGGTGCGATCATTGGGGCGATCGCTGCTGCGGCAGCGCCGGCTCGCTGAACCTTCAACGCCCGTCGCTCCCGCCGACGGTCAGGAGCAGGAATATGGTGCTTTTCCGAGTTCGTGTCCCAGCGCATCGACAAGGTGTGGTCGGCGGAAGTCGTGCCCGGCGCCGCTGAGCGCGGCGGGAAGTACGCGCTGGTTCGCCAGGGCGAGTTCTTCGGCGCCCTCGGCTCCCAACAGCATGCGCGGACCAAACTGCGGAATCCGCAGGAGGGTGGGCCGGCGCAACACCGCACCCAGTGTCCTCGTCCACGTCGCATTGCGCGCGGGCTCCGGGGAGACGGCGTTGATCGGTCCGGTGATGCCCGGATCGACCAGCGCCCGGTGGTAGATGTAAACGAGGTCATCGAGACCGATCCAGGAAAGCCACTGGTCGCCGCTGCCGATCCTGCCACCGAGGCCCGCGGCGAACAGGTGCCGCAGGAGCCCGAGCATTCCACCTGCCGCAGCCTGAACGACGCCCGTGCGCACGTTCACCACCCGCACACCGGCCGCCCGCGCAGGTTCCGTCGCGGCCTCCCACTCCGCGACGACGTCCGCGAGGAACCCGCTCCCGCGCGGGGACGTTTCCCTCAACACCTCATCACCGCGATCCGCCCCGTAGATGCCGGTGGCCGAGGCACACACGAACGCGGGCGGCCCGCGATCGCCTGCGGGGCCGGTCCTGTTCTCCGCCGCGGACTTATCCGCCGCGGCCGTTGCGGCGAGGAGTTCTGCGAGTCTGCGCGTCGCCGGCACGCGGCTCTCCCGAATGTCCTGTTTGTGGGCCGCGGTGAACCGCCCTCCGATCGGCGCGCCGGCGAGGTGGACGAGCGCGTCGACTCCGTGCAGGAGATCGGGGTGGGGGTCACGCGGGTGCCACCGCCGCTCATCCGTCCCCCGAGGCGTGCCCCGTACGAGCCGGATCACGCGGTGCCCGCCCGTGGTCAAGAACGCGGCGAGCGCAGACCCGACGAGACCGCTACTCCCCGTCATCGCGACGGTGAGCGGCCCGCGCCCGGTGCGGTAGCGGTCAGCGAGCCGGTGCGCCGCGAGGTCGGCCGCGAGCTGCTCGTGGCGGTAGGTGAACATGGGCGTGAGCATCCGCGCGGGAACGTTCGTCTCGACGACGTCAGTCATCCGGCATTCCAGCTCCCCCGAGCGCCCAGTGTCGTGGGGATCGAACTCGTGCGTGTGTTGCCAGTCGACCACCGCGCTCACCGGCCACGAAGCGGGCCCGCTCCGAACCAACGTGTCGGCGAACCGGCGGCCCTCGACGTATTTCGATGGCTCGTGCAGGGCAACCCACCTGAGCCCACCGGGCAGGGCGAGCACGGCGCGTCCATGGCGCAGTGAGCCCGCCTCGGGGGCGATGCGCGCGGCCATCCACGGCGGTTGTAGCCGCTGGAAGGCACCGGGGCGGGCGTGCCAGGCGAACACCTCGGCGCAGTCGGCTGGGAGGAGGGTCGAGAAGGTGAACCGCATGTCGCTCCAAAATCCGCGCTGGGCGCCGAACGGGGTCTAGATGCCCAATTCTCGTTGCAGAGCCACGGGATCCGTAACCGTCATCGTCGCGCCGGGGTGGCGCAGCCGCCCCCGCGGGTCGAGCGTTCGCACCGGTTCGTGGAAACAGATGCACAGCCCCTGATCGGGGTTCGTCGCGAACGTCACGCCGTGATCGGCGAACGACAAGTGGGCGGGCCCGGCCGTTTTGAGGAAGGCGTAACCGCCGGTGAGGGTAGTCTCCCGGATGTTCTCCCGCGGTGTGCGCAGGCGCCAGGGGCCGAACCTCACTCGCAGTTCCGCCTCCGTCACCTCCACCCACGCACGCGAAGGCGTGACCGTGAACGGCAGGGCGGCGGCTCGATAGGAGGGGGTGAACCGGAACCGGTGGATCATCGGGACTCCTCTTCGGGGCGGCGGTGGAACTCATTGGGCCAGCCGTTCCGCCAGTGGTCAACCCCAAGCGGGTTCGATCACCACGCGAGCAAACGTTCGGGGGCTCTCAATCGGTGATCCGCTTCGAGGGCCACCAGAGGCGGTGGCCCAGTTCATGCCCGAGCGCGGGAACGAGGATCGAGCGCACCACGATCGTGTCGAGCAGCACCCCGAACGCCACGATGAACGCGACCTGCAGCAGGAACAGGATCGGAATGACCGACAGCGCGGCGAACGTGGCCGCGAGCACGAGCCCCGCGGACGTGATCACCCCACCGGTGATCGCCAGTCCGCGACGGATGCCCTCATGGGTCCCGTGGCTGAGGGACTCCTCCCGCACGCGCGTCATGAGGAAGATGTTGTAATCGATCCCGAGCGCCACGAGGAAGACGAACCCGTACAGCGGCACCGCCGGATCCGCCCCCGGCATCTGGAACACGTGGTTGAACACGAGCGCGGAAACGCCGAGCGCGGAGCCGAACGAGAGCACCACGGTACCGATGAGCATGAGCGGGGCGATCACCGAGCGCAACAACAACATGAGGATCGCGAGGATCACCACTAACACGATCGGGATGATCAGCGTGCGGTCTCGGATGGAGGCGTTGTTGGAGTCCACGTCCGTCGCGCTCACCCCACCGACCAGCGCTTGGATGCCTGTGTCAGCGAACTCGGACCGGAATTGTTCGACGACCTCACCCGCCTCCGCGGAGTCCGCTGCCACCGTGAGCGTCGCCTCCAGCAGCACGTCGCCATCGGA
>CAMXUZ010000099.1 GCA_947251855.1 uncultured Ruaniaceae bacterium | reverse complement strand
GCTTCGGATCGAGTGCTATGACATCTCCCACACCGGAGGCAGCCACCAGGTCGGCTCGATGGTCGTGTTCGAGGACGGCTTGCCCAAGAAGAGCGAGTATCGCCACTTCAACGTCCGTGGGGACGACGGCGAGGGCGCCCGCGACGACACGGCCGCGATGCATGAAGTCATCCACCGCCGCTTCCGCCGCTACCTGGAGGAGAAGGCCTCGCCCGCGCCGGTGCAGGAGGAGGACGGCGCGCCGCGACGATTCGCCTACCCGCCCAATCTCGTCGTCGTCGACGGCGGGGAGCCCCAGGTCGCCGCGGCAGCTGAAGCGTTAGCGGAACTCGGCATCACCGACGTTTCACTCGTCGGCCTCGCCAAGCGCCTCGAGGAGGTGTGGCTCCCCAACGAGGGCTATCCGCTCGTGCTGCCCCGCAACTCCGAGGGGCTCTATCTCCTGCAGCGTGTGCGCGACGAAGCGCACCGATTCGCAATCTCCGCCCACCGCAAACGCAGAACCAAAGGGATGACCCGCTCCGAACTCGACGCGATCCCTGGGCTCGGACCCGCCCGGCAGAAGGCGCTCCTTGGTGCGTTCGGCTCCGTCCGCCAGCTGCGCACGGCGACGGTCGAGGAGCTCACGGAGGTTCCGGGCATCGGCCCCCAGCTCGCGGAAACGGTCTTGGCTGCGCTGCAATCCAAGTCGTGACATCCTATGAGGCATGAGCGAAAAGGCTGACACGGTGCCCCACGGCGTGCCTCAACTGGAGGCAGAGACTCCTGCCACACCACCAACGAATCCCGAAATAATCATCATCACCGGGATGAGCGGTGCCGGCCGTTCCCGCGCTGCCTCCGTTCTCGAGGATCTCAACTGGTTCGTCGTCGACAACCTCCCGCCGCGGCTGTTGGAGTCCCTCGTCGCGATGATGCTGCACAGCGGCTCGGGGGTGCGCCGCCTCGCGGCCGTGGTCGATGTCCGTTCGGGTCAATTCTTCAACGACCTCGTCAAGGTGCTCGCGGAACTCCGGGAAAGCCACATCGATTACCGGCTGGTGTTCCTCGACGCGTCCGACGAGGTGCTCGTGCGGCGCTACGAAGCGGTCCGGCGTCCCCACCCGCTCCAGGGTTCGGGCCGAATGCTCGACGGGATCGCCGAGGAACGGCAAATACTCAGCCACCTGCGCCGACGCGCCGACGTCACGATCGACACGAGCGATCTCAACGTGCACGACCTCGCCCGGCGCATCCGTGAGAGCCTCGGGGACGAGACGGACCGGACCCTTCGGATCAACGTCGTGTCGTTCGGGTTCAAGTACGGCCTGCCCCTGGACGCCGACCACGTCGTAGACGTGCGGTTCATCTCCAACCCGTACTGGATCACCGAACTACGCCACCTCAACGGCAAGGACGAGCCGGTCCGCGACTACGTGCTCCACCAGGACGGGGTCGATGAGTTCATCGAAAAATACGCCGAGGCGCTCGCCGGGATCCTTCCCGGATACGTTCGTGAGCAGAAACTTTACGTCACCGTGGCCGTAGGTTGCACTGGTGGCAAGCACCGCTCCGTAGCGATCACCGAGGCGATCGCTCGCCGGCTCCGGGGCACGGGGGAAACGGTGAGCACTCTCCACCGCGATCTGGGGCGTGAGTAATGAGCCGTTCCCACCAACGCCCACTGAAGGTCGTCGCCCTCGGCGGCGGACATGGATTGGCCGCCAGCCTGCAGGCGTTGCGGCACGTCACCGCCGATATCACCGCGGTCGTCACGGTCGCCGATGACGGCGGTTCTTCCGGGCGGCTTCGCCAAGAACTCGATGTGCTCCCGCCGGGGGATCTGCGGATGGCCCTCGCCGCGCTGTGCGCCCAATCGGACTGGGGCGTCACCTGGCGCGACGTGCACCAACACCGGTTCTCTTCCGCCGGTCCGCTCAATGGGCACGCCGTCGGCAACCTCCTCATCGTCGCGCTGTGGGAACTCCTCGGTGATCCCGTTGCGGGTCTGGAGCTCATCGGTGAGCTCCTCGGCGCCGAAGGCCGCGTCATCCCGATGGCGGCGGTTCCCTTAGAAATCGAGGCCGACGTGAGCCACGACGGCTGGGCGAACAGTCAAACCATCCGCGGCCAGAGCCGGGTGGCGGTGACGTCCGGGCACGTCCACAAACTCCGCCTGCAACCTCCCGATGCGCCCGCCCGGCCCGAAGCGATCGAAGCGATCCACGAGGCCGACTGGGTCATCCTCGGCCCCGGATCGTGGTACACCTCGGTGCTTACCCACCTACTCGTGCCCGGCCTCGCACACGCATTGCGAACGTCGACGGCGAAGGTCGGGCTAACATTGAACCTGGCCTCACAGCCGGGGGAGACCGGCGGTTTCTCAGCCGCCGATCACGTGCGCGTATTTCAACAATATGCGCCCGAACAACGGATCGATACCGTGATCGCAGACCCCAGTGCTGTTGAGGATCTCGATGATCTCAACGACACCGCAAAAGGAGTTGGAGCAAGAGTGTTGTACCGACAGGTGAGCGCAGGTGACGGATCGCCCCGTCACGACAGTCTTCGATTGGCGGCGGCCTACCGCGACGTCTTTGAAGGCACTCTCGGCGACGTCGGGAACCACCCATGAGCAGTTCCACCACGACCCTCACGGCCATCGCAAAAGACGAGCTCGCGCGGATCGAGGTGGAGCGCCCCCGCACGCGCGCGGCGGAGGTGGCGGCAATGCTCCGCTTCGCGGGCGGGCTACACATCATCTCGGGCCGGATCGTCATCGAAGCCGAGGTGGATAGCCCGCTGACCGCGCGCCGCTTGCGCATCGCGATCGCGGAGGTGTTCGGGCAACAAAGCGAAGTTATCGTCGTCAGTGGCGGCGCCTTGCGCCGAGGGAACCGGTACGTCGTGCGGGTCCGCCGGGACGGTGAAGCGCTCGCCCGCCGCACCGGTCTTCTCGACCCGCGCGGGCGCCCCGTG
>CAMXUZ010000098.1 GCA_947251855.1 uncultured Ruaniaceae bacterium | reverse complement strand
CACCCGGCAGGCCGGGCTGCTCGAGGGTCAGGAAGTAGTGGCCGATGATCATGTCCTGCGTCGGCAGGGTGACCGGGCGGCCGTCCGCCGGCTTCAGGATGTTGTTGGTCGACAGCATCAGGATCCGGGCCTCGGCCTGCGCCTCGGCGCTCAGCGGCAGGTGCACGGCCATCTGGTCGCCGTCGAAGTCGGCGTTGAACGCACCACACACCAGCGGGTGCAGGTGGATCGCCTTACCTTCAACGAGCTGCGGCTCGAACGCCTGGATACCCAGACGGTGGAGCGTGGGCGCACGGTTGAGCAGCACCGGGTGGTCGGTGATGACCTCTTCCAATACGTCCCACACCACGGCGCGGCCACGGTCGACCATGCGCTTGGCGGCCTTGATGTTCTGGGCGTGGGAGAGGTCCACGAGCCGTTTCATCACGAACGGTTTGAACAGCTCCAGGGCCATCTGCTTCGGCAGGCCGCACTGGTGCAGTTTCAGCTGCGGTCCGACGACGATGACCGAACGCCCGGAGTAGTCCACGCGCTTCCCGAGGAGGTTCTGGCGGAACCGGCCCTGCTTACCCTTGAGCATGTCCGAGATGGACTTCAGGGGGCGGTTGCCCGGCCCCGTCACCGCCCGGCCGCGGCGGCCGTTGTCGAACAGCGCGTCCACGGATTCTTGCAGCATCCGCTTCTCGTTGTTGACGATGATCTCCGGGGCCCCGAGGTCAAGCAGACGCTTGAGCCGGTTGTTCCGGTTGATCACGCGGCGGTAGAGGTCGTTGAGGTCCGAGGTCGCGAACCGGCCACCATCGAGCTGCACCATCGGGCGCAGGTCCGGCGGGATCACCGGGATGCAGTCGAGCACCATCCCCTCAGGGGAGTTGTCGGTGATCATGAACGCGTTGACGACCTTGAGGCGCTTGAGGGCCCGGGTCTTGCGCTGGCCCTTGCCGGTGCGGATGACCTCGCGCAGCGTCTCGGCTTCGGCATCGAGGTCGAAGTTCTGCAGACGGCGCTGGATCGCTTCCGCTCCCATGGAGCCTTCGAAGTAGTCGCCGAAGCGGTCTTCGAGTTCGCGGTAGAGCATCTCATCGCCCTCGAGGTCGGCGACCTTGAGGTTGACGAACCGGTCCCAGACTTCCTCGATGCGTTCCACTTCCTGCTCCGCCCGGCGGCGCAGGTTGGCCATTTCGCGCTCAGCACCGTCACGAACCTTGCGGCGCGCGTCGGCCTTAGCACCTTCTGCTTCGAGTTCAGCGAGGTCGGCTTCGAGTTTCTCGGAGCGCTCGGCGATGTCCCGATCGAGTTGATCGGTGATCGTCTTCTTCTCGAGTTCAATTTCGTTTTGCAGGCTCGGCAGGTCTTCGTGCCGGCCCTCTTCGTCGACCCACGTGATCATGTAGGCGGCGAAGTAGATGATCTTCTCCAGATCCTTCGGCGCGAGATCGAGCAGGTACCCCAGGCGTGAGGGCACGCCCTTGAAGTACCAGATGTGGGTGACGGGCGCAGCAAGTTCGATGTGGCCCATGCGGTCGCGGCGCACGTTGGAACGGGTGACTTCCACACCACACCGTTCGCAGACGATGCCCTTGAACCGCACACGCTTGTACTTGCCGCAATAGCATTCCCAGTCCCGGGTGGGACCAAAAATCTTCTCGCAGAACAAGCCGTCCTTCTCCGGCTTGAGCGTGCGGTAGTTAATCGTTTCCGGCTTCTTTACTTCACCGTGTGACCATGCGCGCACTTCTTCGGCAGTGGCCAGTCCGATACGAAGCTCGTCGAACGCATTGACGTCGAGCACTTATTCCTACTTCCTTCGACCCGTAGTCGTATGGAGATTCACTGATGAACTGCGGTGGCGGGCGCGCCCGCCCGGGGCAGGCGGGCGCGCCCGGCCGTCACAGCTCGTCGACGCTGCTCGCGTCGGGACGGCGAGACAGGTCGATACCGAGTTCTTCCTCCGCCCGGTAGACCGACTCGTCGTCATCACGGAATTCAACCTGGGTTCCATCAGCAGAGAGAACTTCCACGTTGAGGCACAGGGACTGCATTTCCTTCACGAGCACCTTGAACGATTCCGGAATGCCCGGTTCAGGGATGTTCTCGCCCTTGACGATCGCCTCGTACACCTTCACGCGGCCAGTGACGTCGTCAGACTTGATCGTGAGGAGTTCCTGCAGCGCGTACGCGGCACCGTAGGCCTCCAGGGCCCACACTTCCATCTCACCGAAGCGCTGGCCACCGAACTGGGCCTTCCCCCCGAGGGGCTGCTGGGTGATCATCGAGTACGGACCGGTGGAGCGCGCGTGGATCTTGTCGTCCACGAGGTGGTGCAGCTTCAGGATGTACATGTATCCCACTGCGACCGGTTCGGGGTAGGGCTCACCGGAGCGGCCGTCATACAGCCGCGCCTTGCCGTCGGTGCCGACGACCCGGTCGCCGTCCCGGTTCGGGATGGTCACTCCGAGCAGGCCGCGGAGTTCCTCTTCTTGCACACCGTCGAAAACGGGGGTCGCCACCGGAGTGCCCGGTTCGCCCTTGAGTGCCTCCGGCGCGAGCGTTTCCGCCCACGCGGGGATCTTGCCGTTCTTCGCATCCTCGATGCCGGCGTCCCACCCTTGCTGGGAGACCCACCCGAGGTGGGTTTCCATCACCTGGCCGACGTTCATACGTCCAGGCACGCCGAGGGGGTTGAGGATGATGTCGACGGGGGTGCCGTCTTCCATGAAGGGCATGTCCTCGATCGGGAGGATCTTCGCGATGACACCCTTGTTCCCGTGGCGGCCGGCGAGCTTATCGCCGTCGGTGATCTTGCGCCGCTGGGCGACGTAGACACGCACGAGGTGGTTGACTCCGGGGGGCAGTTCGTCGCCGTCTTCGAGGTCGAACTCGCGGACGGCGATGACGGTCCCGGATTCACCGTGGGGTACCTTCAGCGAGGTGTCACGCACCTCGCGGGCCTTCTCACCGAAGATCGCTCGCAGGAGCCGCTCTTCGGGCGTGAGTTCGGTTTCCCCCTTCGGGGTCACCTTCCCCACGAGGATGTCACCGGAGGACACTTCCGCACCGATGCGCACGATGCCCCGCTCGTCGAGGTCCCCGAGGATCTCGTCGGAGACGTTGGGGATGTCGCGGGTGATCTCTTCCGCCCCGAGCTTGGTGTCCCGGGCGTCGACCTCGTACTCCTCGATGTGGATCGAGGTGAGGACGTCGTCCTGGACCAGGCGCTGGGAGAGGATGATCGCGTCCTCGTAGTTGTGCCCTTCCCACGCCATGAAGGCGGTGAGGAGGTTCTTGCCGAGCGCGAGTTCGCCCTCTTCGGTCGCCGGGCCGTCGGCGAGCACGGAGCCCACCTCGACCCGGTCGCCTTCACCGGCGAGCACGCGCTGGTTGTAGGCGGTGCCCTGGTTGGAACGCTCGAACTTGGCGATCTTGTAGGTGAAGGTGGAACCGTCGTCGCCGGCAACCACCACGGCGTCGGCCGATACTTCGGTGACGACACCGGGCTTGGTCGCGACCACGACGTCACCGGCGTCGACGGCTGCGCGACGTTCCATCCCGGTTCCCACGTACGGGGCTTCGGAACGGACGAGCGGCACAGCCTGACGCTGCATGTTCGCGCCCATGAGCGCGCGGTTGGCGTCGTCGTGCTCGAGGAACGGAATCATCGCCGTCGCCACCGAGACCATCTGGCGTGCGGAGACGTCCATGTAGTCGACCTGGTCGGCGGGCACGTCGGAGGCTTCTCCCCCGCGGGTGCGCACGAGCACCGTGTCGTTCGCGAAGTACCCGTCCTCACCGATGATCGCGTTCGCCTGGGCGATGATGTAGCGGTCCTCGTCGTCGGCGGTCAGGTACTCGACGTCGTCGGTCACCTTGCCCTTGTTGACCTTGCGGTACGGGGTCTCCACGAAACCGAACGGGTTGATCCGCGCGTAGGAGGCGAGCGAACCGATGAGCCCGATGTTCGGGCCCTCCGGGGTTTCGATCGGGCACATGCGGCCGTAGTGGGAGGCGTGCACGTCACGCACTTCCATCCCGGCGCGGTCCCGTGAGAGGCCACCGGGGCCGAGCGCGGACAGGCGGCGCTTGTGGGTGAGACCGGCGAGCGGGTTGTTCTGGTCCATGAACTGCGACAGTTGCGAGGTCCCGAAGAACTCCCGGATCGAGGCGACCACGGGGCGGATGTTGATGAGGGTCTGCGGGGTGATCGCTTCGACGTCCTGGGTGGTCATGCGTTCGCGCACGACCCGCTCCATCCGGGAGAGCCCGGTGCGCACCTGGTTCTGGATGAGTTCACCCACAGCGCGGATGCGGCGGTTGCCGAAGTGGTCGATATCGTCGGTCTCGACCGGCAGGGTCAGGGCCTCCCCGCGGTGCTTGCCGGAGAATTCCTCCTCGCCCTTGTGCAGGGCGGCGAGGTACTTCACCGTGGCGACGACGTCACCCAGCGTGAGCGTCGACTCCTCCAGCGGGCCGTCCACGCCGAGCTTCTTGTTGATCTTGTAGCGACCAACCTTCGCCAGGTCGTAGCGCTTGGAGTTGAAGTAGAAGTTGTCCAGGAGCGCGGTTCCGGCTTCGACCGTCGGGGGTTCACCGGGGCGAACGCGGCGGTACAGTTCGACGAGCGCTTCGTCCTGGGTCTCTACCGTGTCCTTCTCGAGGGTTTCCAGCACCGCCGGGTAGTCTGCGAACTCGTCGCGAAGTTCGGAGGTGGTCATCCCGAGCGCCTTGAGCAGGACCGTGACGGACTGCTTGCGCTTCCGGTCGACGCGGACACCGACGGCGTCGCGCTTGTCGATCTCGAACTCCAGCCAGGCACCCCGGGAGGGGATGATCTTCGCGGTGAAGATCTCCTTGTCGGAGGTCTTGTCCGGCGTACGCTCGAAGTACACGCCCGGGGAGCGAACGAGCTGGGAGACGACGACGCGTTCAGTCCCGTTGATGATGAAGGTCCCGCGGTCGGTCATGAGCGGGAAATCACCCATGAACACCGTCTGGGACTTGATTTCACCCGTGGTGTAGTTGACGAATTCTGCTGTGACGAACAGAGGAGCCGAGTACGTGAAGTCTTTGTCCTTGCACTCCTCCGGGGTGTACTTCGGGGGTTCGAAACGGTGTTCGCGGAAAGACAGCGACATCGTTTGACCGAAGTCTTCGATCGGGGAAATCTCGTTGAAGATTTCCTCTAACCCGGAGACAGAGGGGACTTCACCTTCACCAGCGGCTTCAACGCGGTCACGCCAAGCGTCGTTTCCGAGCAACCAGTCGAAACTTTCGATCTGGAGGCCGAGAAGATCCGGCGCCTGGAGGGGCTCGGAGATCTTCGCGAAGGAAACGCGGCGGGACGCGGTCCGGTTAGCGATAGCTTCTTGTGTAGCAGTAGGGGTGCGCGAGGCAGCCAAGAGGGGTTCCTTCCCTACGAAACGTGTGTGCACACGCGCGCACTTTCCTCACCTCCACCACTTCTTCCCGATCGTGTGTACCCTGCTGTCTAGAGTTTTCCGTCAAACGGCTGTTTTTCTAGGTATTTGCAGGCCACACTCGAGCGGATAAGGCTCCGGTGGGAGATGTGTAGGTCATAGCACGCGCAAAGCGACAGCATATCCGCAGTCACCAACACAAGTCCAGCGTTCTGGTGCTCGGTGTGACTGTTATTACGAATTGCTCTCAAGACGAAAAGCCCGACCCCTGCGGGTCGGGCTTTCCGCACTCTCTCGCAACCTCAGCGGGTTGCGACCCCGGATGGGGTTGAGATGTGGGTGTTACTTGACTTCGACGGTGGCGCCGGCGCCCTCGAGGGCTTCCTTCGCCTTGTCGGCGACATCCTTGGCAACGCCTTCGAGAACTTCCTTCGGCGCAGCCTCTACGAGGTCCTTGGCTTCCTTGAGGCCGAGCGAGGTCAGGCCACGAACTTCCTTGATGACCTGGATCTTCTTGTCGCCGATCTCGGTGATGACGACGTCGAACTCGGTCTTCTCTTCCTCAGCCTCGCCCGCGTCTCCGCCCGCGCCGCCAGCGGGGACCGCAACAGCAGCCGGAGCGGCGGCGGTCACGTCGAAGACCTCTTCGAAGGTGGAGACGAACTCGGAGAGTTCGATGAGGGTCATTTCCTTGAAAGCGTCAATGAGCTCGTCGGTGGTGAGCTTAGCCATGGGGCTTTTCCTTCCTGATTAGCTTGTGCAAGCAGCGGATATGGGAGTTGCGACTTCTTAGGCCGCTGCCTGCTTCTCGCGCAGGGCTTCGATGGTGCGAACAGCCTTGGAAGCGGGAGCAGCGAAGACGAATGCAGCCTGGTTGAGCTTCGCCTTCATCGCACCAGCCGCCTTGGCCAGGAGCACCTCGCGGGATTCGAGGTCCGCGAGTTTCTTGACGTCGTCAGCAGCGAGTGCCGCGCCGTCCATGACCCCGCCCTTGATGACGAGTGCGGGGTTTGCCTTGGCAAAGTCACGCAGCCCCTTCGCGGCGTCAACGATGTCCCCTTGGACGAACGCGACGGCGGTCGGGCCGGTGAACTGACCCTCGAGGGAGTCGAGGCCAGCTTCCTTTGCGGCAATGGCGGAGAGTTTGTTCTTCACCACTGCGTACTGGGTGTCTTCGCCGAGGGCTGTGCGCAGGTCACCGAGCTGCTGCACCGTGAGCCCGCGGTATTCCGTCAGCACAGCTGCGGTGGAATTGCGGAACTTCTCGGTAAGTTCTGCGACCGCGGCAGCCTTATCAGGCCGTGCCATGGGGCCCTCCTTTACGATTGGTTTTCCGCTGGCCCCGGCACGAAAAAAGCCCCGGCGCAGGCACGGGGCTCGACAATCTCCGCTTCTTAGGCGGCACCATCGCTCGGCGCGATGTTCGAACTCTCACCTGCGCAGGCCCCGTCGTGACGGATTTCAACTGAATCCCTCACTTTCGCGAGGGCACCAGTGACCGGCGGTCTTTGGCAACTTTCATAGTACCTCGGGCACCTGCCCGGATGGCAACTCTGGAGGCCGTGCGCTTCGTCACTTTCCCTGCTCGTTGCTCCCGTCACGGGCGAGGGCCTGATGCTCCGGAGATTCACGCTGCCCACGCATGAGCTTCCGCCGAGAACGACATTAGGGTTCCGCGAGAACGACATTGGGGCGGATTTTCGCCTGGTTTTCAACCCTAAGGTCATTGTCGAGCAACCCTGATGTCGTTCTCGGCGCTGGACGCCGGGCCGGTGCACGCTGCTCCCCT
>CAMXUZ010000097.1 GCA_947251855.1 uncultured Ruaniaceae bacterium | reverse complement strand
ACGGGATCGCCACCGGGGTGTTGCTAAGCGTGCCCAGATCCAGCGTCCCCGCTGTGCTCGTGCTTGTGAACCGGCTTGCGATCGGCGCTGTGCAGGTGTCCGTGTTCAACTTCTCCGAACGGGAGATCACCGCAACCGTTTCCTCGAAACACCTTGTGCACGGCTGTTACGCGATGGATCTGGGCACCGGCGAAAAGGTCGCGACGATCTACCCGCACCCGGTGAAGCGCAAGCGTGGCACCTTTGACGTGGACCTGGGGCCGTTCGGTTACCGGGCGTTCATCCTCAAAGAGAACTAGCGGGATCGGCCGGAGGCAATCTGCGCCGCGAGGTGGCCGGCCCCGTAGCCGTTGTCGATGTTCACGACGGCCACCCCGGGGGCACAAGCGTTGAGCATCGATAGCAGCGGGCCGATCCCCCCGAACGCCGCCCCATAACCTACTGAGGTAGGTAGCGCGATGACCGGTACTTCAACGAGACCCGCGACAACGCTCGGGAGGGCGCCGTCCATCCCCGCAGCCACCACGATGACATCCGCGGATCGCAAATCCTCCAATTTGCTCAGCACCCGATGCAATCCGGCAACGCCGACGTCGCAGATCGTCTGGGAGGCCCGGCCGAGGTAGGTCGCGGTGAGATGGGCTTCCATTGCGACGGGCACGTCCGAGGTCCCGGCACTGGCGACGAGCACCTTTCCACCTGATGGTTCCGGCGGTTCCGGCGGCCAGGCAAGAAGGCGTGCTTGCCCGTGGTAGACGGCGTCCGGAAGCACCTTCTCAACAGCCTCGGCCTGCTCCGGGGTCGCCCGCGTGAACAGGGTCTGCTCACCGGAATCGCGCACCTTCTCGGCGATGTGCGTGAGCTGGGGAATCGACTTGGGTTCGCACAACACCGCCTCGGGGTAGCCGCGCCGACGGTTGCGTTCCACGTCGAGAAACACCTGCTCCGATATGTTCGGGATAGCGGGAAAATCGCCCATGCTGTTATGCGGGCACACCGTTGACCTCGATCAACGGCAAGGTGAAGGCCCCCGATTGGATCCCGCGCAGGTCCAGCGCGACGAAGGTGAAGCCCGCCCCGGTGCCGAGCGCCCAGATCTCGTCGTGAAATGAGGCGGCCCGCGAGATCTCCTCCACCGGTAACTCGATCCGCGCGATGTCTCCGTGGTGGCGCACCCGGCAGTCGCTGAACCCGAGCCGGCGGAGGCCGCCTTCCACC
Source organism: uncultured Ruaniaceae bacterium (assembly GCA_947251855.1). Next base: position 1,747 of record CAMXUZ010000097.1, on the reverse strand, counting down.
GTGTCCACTTGGCGCAGTTTCTCCGGGGTCACCTCTTCGAAGTGCGGGATCCGGGAGGCGAGGCACGGCGCTGCAGGTTTATCGGCAACCGGCACCCCGTAATCCCTCGCGACCTGCCGAACGAGTGCTTTGGTCATTCCGGCGCGCGAGAGCGGTTTGAGGACTTTATGGTTCGATGCCGCTTGGGAACCGGGCCGGTCCGGCCTGCGGGCGTCGTCGGCGTTCTCCCCGTAGGCGACGGCGACCAATCCCAGGTCCGCCGTGACGTCTTCGGAGATCCGAGTGAACAGTTCGTCTTTGCAGTGGAAGCACCGGTCGATCCCGTTCGCCCGGTACTGAGGGTTTTCGCCCTCGCGGGTCGGCACCTCCACGACCCGCGCCCCGATCGAGCGGGCGGTCTCGTGCGCCCGGGCACGTTCATCAGTTGCCAGGCTCGGGGATACCCCGAGGAGCGCGATGACATTCTCGCGGCCAAGTTCCGCGACAGCCAGGGCGAGCACCGTGGCAGAATCCACCCCGCCAGAATACGCCACTCCGAGGGGGGCGTGGCCGCGCAAGTGAGTACGCGCCCGCGCCGCCGCTTCTGCCGCAGTCAAAGCCTTCGTCGTCATTGATACCTCCAGGACGGTCCTTTCCCCATCATGAGGGCCGGGCATCCCCTCGTCTAAGAGTTGCCGTGGGTTGCCACCGCTCCTAACCTGACCGTTATGGCCCTTCGACGAGATTCAGACTCCCCCGTGACGATCTACGACCTCGCGGAAGCTGCCGGAGTCGCCCCTTCGACCGTGTCTCGCGCGCTTTCCCGGCCCGGGCGGGTGAGTGCACGCACCGCTGCGAAGGTCCGCCAGGTTGCCTCCGAGATGGGGTACCAACGCTCCCCCACCGCCCCAGCGCTGACGAAGATTCCGACCCGTCTACTCGTCATGTCCGTCGCGGACGTGGGGAATCCGGTGTTCGTCGAGACCCTTCGCGGCGCGCAGGCTGCGGCCGAGGAGGCCGGTTACACCCTCGTGCTTCTTGACTCCCGCGAGAGTCACGTGCGCGAGGGCACGGTCGAGCACTTCCTGCCCGCCGTCGATGGAGTGCTGCTCACGAGCCCGCGCCTGACCGACTCTGCGATTCGCATGCTCGCTAAGCAGCGACCGGTGGTCATCCTCAACCGCGTCGTACCGGGGCTACCGTGCGTGTTGACGGACGCCTCTCGGGGAGCGCGGCGCGCCGCGGAGCACCTGGGGGGACTCGGCCACAGGGAGATCGTCTACCTGAGCGGGCCGGAGAAGTCCTGGTCCGACGGGATGCGCTGGCGCAGCTTGCAGGAGGCCGGAACGGAACTGAGCATACGCACCCGGCGCCTCGGCCCGAACATCCCCACCGTTCACGGTGGCGTGGAGGCGGCCAAACGATGGGTGCGCGAACCGTCGACCGCCGTCATCGCGTTCAATGACATCATGGCGATCGGCTTCATTCGCGGGCTCGCGGCGCTGGGGCTGCGGGTGCCCGCGGACGTTTCCGTCGTGGGGTTCGATAACAGTCAGCTGGGAGTGCTCACCGCGCCGTCGCTCACCTCCGTCTCCTCCCCGTTGCGGGAGCAAGGCGCGACGGCGGTGAAGAACCTGCTCGCGATCATCGGGGGAGCAACCCCCACCCACGAACCGGTCCTACTCCCCACGAAGCTCGTTCCCCGGTCCTCGACCGGGAAGGTCTCCGGGGCTGCTCAGCCGGCGTAGCGGTCGTGGGCCGCCCGGGC
>CAMXUZ010000096.1 GCA_947251855.1 uncultured Ruaniaceae bacterium | reverse complement strand
ACCGCCTCCGAGAGCACGAAATCCACTTTGGCTGCGCCCGGCCCGTAAGGGAAGTTTCGCAGCATCCTCGCGGCGCGAGGAGGCATCTTCTCAGCCCAAATCTCGGTGAGCGCGCGCGGCGTGGTGTCGAAGAGGTACGCCCGGGCGCGGGGCAGTTCCCGCCACCTTCGCACTCGCCGACCGGTGACCACGGCACCTCCGTGTGCCTGCAGATCAGCTGCGAGGGCGTCAACGATCGCTTGGGACCCGCCGACGGGTAGCCCCCAGCCAACGGTGTGGGCGAGGGTGCCGAGCATGAGCGCGGTGCCCGCCGATCCGAGTGAGGGCATGGGCGCGATCGCGTGGGCGCCGACGCCGGTGAGGAGCGCCGCCGAGGTCGCTCCAGGAAGGGCGCGGTTCCACAGCCGCGTGCCCTGGCTGAGCGCGGCGCGGGCGAACTGCACCGCGCCAGCGAGCCCGCGCCGGGAGCGGAAGGGAGCGGGCAGTGAGCGTTTATCGGATAACGCGAGCTCGATGACCGTTTCGTGGTGGTGCACGAGCGGGCCGAGAAGAGCGTGCCAGTCCTCGCCTTCGGTTCCGGGAAGATCGGCCACGGTCCGGTCCAGATCCCGCCACGCCACCCCCGCGGGTTGGCCGGTCAGGGGCTGGGCGTAGGAGATTTCGGGAGCAACAATCTCCACCCCCCGAGCGCGAACATCGAACTCCTCGAAGAACGGGCTCGCCAGGGCGAGTGGGTGAACCGCCGAGCACAGGTCGTGCTGCACACCGGCATCTGTGAGCCCTAGATCGAGCGTGCGCGCTCCCCCGCCAAGAGTGTCCTCGGCCTCGTAGACGACGACCTGCACGCCTGCTCGGGCGAGCGTGACCGCCGCGGCGAGCCCGTTGGGCCCCGAGCCGATGACGACGGCGTCGACGTGATCAGTTGCCATCCGCCTACTCTCTCATGGCTCCCCCGCAAGTGCGGGAGGCGGCTACGGGCCGGTGGGCATGGAGAAGTCTGCACGCAACACGATGACGATCCCGTTGGAGGCTGCCGAGGAGCTCTCCACGAGGTTCGTGATTCCCAGTTGCTCCCCGACGGCTTCGGCCTCGGCCGCGAATTCTTCCGACGTGTAGTACAGGGTCGTCTCCGCTGGGGCAGCCTGGGCGTAGTTATCGGCCTCGGTCTGCCGCCACCCCTCATCGGTGAGCGCCTCTGCGACCTCACCGGCAAGGCCTTGGACCCTCGCGCCGTTGAGGATGAGGACGGAGGTATCGAGGTTGAGGTCCTCGGAGTCAGCCGGGTCGTCCTCGCCGGGGTCTTCTTCGTCGGTGTCTTCTTCACCGGGCTCTTCGGTGCCGTCGGCCTCGGGGTCTGTCTCGCCATCGTCCTCGCCAGAGGTTTCCTCGCCGTTGCCGTCCTCACCATCGCCTTCGTCCGGGGCGGCTGTTTCGGATTCTTCAGCCGTAGGGGTGGGCTCGTCGGAGGAGGTGTCCGCGAAGTATTTCACGACGCCGAAGGTGAGTAAGGGAACGAGCACGAGCACCAGGAGGAAGGGCAGCCATTGGCGCCACCGCGGCGCCGGTTCCCGGTGAACCCCTTGGGGCACCCGTTTGGCGCCCAGGGTGTCAAATTCATCCTCGGGGTACGGGTAATCCTCTTTACTCACGTGTAGCAGCGTATCGCTTCCTGATGAGGTCGTGGGTCAAGCGCTCCGATTGTGTGTCACATTGCTCGCGCCCGAGCCGCCCCCCAGCGCGGTCGCTATTGCCCGCCGTCACGAAGCCGACGCAACCGGCTCACCACCGATGGCTCGGCTGCGAGCGCAGCCGACGAGTCGAGAAGCCGGTTGAGGAGCTGGTAATACCGGGTGGCGGACAGGTGGAACTCTGCGCGGATCGCGGACTCCTTAGCGCCTGCCTGCTTCCACCACTGGCGTTCGAAGGCGAGGATCGCCCGCTCAAGCTCGCTGAGCGGTTCCTCCTCGATCCTCTCCTCGCTTCCCGAACCCTGCCGGGGGCTTGCTGGGGTGTCGTGCTCCATGGTCGCAACTGTAGTCGCCCCGGCGATGGGGTCGAAGCCGGCACGTGTGCGTGGCACGATAGAGAAATGGTTGAGAGGATCTCCCGCTACATCGCCGTTGGTGACTCGTTCACAGAAGGGCTCTGGGATCCCTACCCGGCACCCCGCGGGGAGCCCGATGTGCAGCGCGGTTGGGCGGACAGGTTGGCCGAGTCCCTCTCATCGCGGCGGGTGGCGGCGGGCTTGCCGGCACTGGAGTACGCGAACCACGCGATCCGAGGGCGGCTCCTCGCGCCGATCTTGCGCGATCAGGTTCCCCTCGCGCTCAGCCAGGAACCCGACCTCATCTCGATCGTGGGCGGCGGGAACGACATCCTCCGCCCCGGCACGGACCCTGATGCGCTTGCGCGGATCCTTGAGGACGCCGTCACCGCAGCTCGGCGAGCGGGGGCGAGGGTGCTTCTGGGTACGGGGATGGATCCGATCGACCTCCCCCTCGTACGCAGCACGCGCCAGAAGGTAGCCCTGTTCAACGCTCACGTCTGGTCGATCGCGAATCGGCAGGGCGCAGCCGTGCTCGACCTGTGGGGATTGCGCGCCTTGCGGCATCCGAGCATGTGGGCCGGGGATAAGATCCACCTCAGCCCCCAGGGCCACCAACGGGTCGCACAGGCCGCTCTCGTCGGTCTCGGGCTCGCCCCCGACGATCCGCACTGGCGAACGCTACTGCCCGCCCCGAACGCGAGGGCAGTGGAGCGCTGGCGTGAGAATGGCCAATGGTTCGTCAACGACGTCGCCCCGTGGATGACCCGGCGGCTCCGGCGCCGATCTTCCGGCGACGAGCGCACGGCAAAATTTCCCGAGCCGTTCCGCCTCCCGGGCTGATTCGGCGCCCGCGAGGGTCAGCTGCGGCGCAGCTCTTTAGGGAGGCGGACGGGAGGATTGTTCGCGATCCAGAGCCGGTTCGAGGCGTTGATGACGATCGCGATCCAGGTTGCGGCGGCGATCTGCTCCTCGCTCAGGATCTCCGCGAGCCGCGCGTATTGCTCATCCTTGTACCCCGATTCGCCGATGAGAGTGATGATTTCCGCGATTTCTAAGGCGGCTTCCTCCGCCTGAGTGAAGTAGTCGGAATCCCGCCACGCGGTGAGCATCCGGATCCGGTGGGGAATCTCGCCGTGCTCAAGGGCGATCGCGGTGTGCGCTTTCAAACACGAACCGCACCCGTTGAGCTGCGAGGCGCGCAGCCGGATGAGTTCGATCGTGCGCATATCGAACCCGGCGGCAAGCCCGTCTTGGGTCGCCGCTTGACTCATCTCTTCGAGTTGACCGGCGATCGAGGAGGTGT
>CAMXUZ010000095.1 GCA_947251855.1 uncultured Ruaniaceae bacterium | reverse complement strand
GGCACGCAGAACGAGCCGGTGCGCGTGCAGGTGCCCGCGCCGGCGAGGATGGAGGAGGGTGGTGATCGTACGGGTGTGGCCGGGGGCGAGGTCGATGCGGTGGTCGTTGCGAAGCGCGCCCGCCGAGGGTTGCCAGGAGTCGCGGATCCGGCCGCGGATGCGCCGCGTGCTCGTGTTCCTCACCCGGATCGTGTGGGCGTGTGTCTGTGAGAGCCGGACGGCGGGAATGCTCGCCCGCTGCGCCGTGAACCGGCGCGGGAGGAACGCCCAGTCAACCGTCGCGGCGATGATGACCGCCGCCGTCCAGGCGAGCATCAGCCACGGGTTGCGGGTGAGGACGGTGGCGAGGGCACCCACGCCGATGAGCGCCACGGATCGGCCGGTGAGGATCATCGAGGAACGGGCACCGTCGAGAGGATCGAATCGAGAAGTGATTCCACGTTCACGCCCTCGAACTGTGCCTCGGCGCGGAGCTGCACCCGGTGGCGCAGCGTGGGGTGGGCGAGCGCTTTGACGTCGTCAGGGGTGATGTAGGAACGACCGTTCAGCCACGCCCACGCCCGGGAGGTGGCCAGGAGCGCCGTCGCGCCGCGGGGGGAGACCCCGAGCTGCAGGGAGGGGGAGGTGCGCGTGGCCTGCACGATATCGACGATGTAGCCGAGCACCTCCGGCGCCGCCTGGACTTCCTCGACCTCCGCCTGGGCGATACGCAGATCCTCGGCGGAGGCCACGGCACGCAGGCCCGCTTCGGTGAGGTTGCGGGGGTTGAATTTCTGGGCGTGTCGGGTGAGGATCTCCACCTCCTGCTCCCGGCCGGGTAGGGGCACGAGCAGCTTGAGTAAGAATCGGTCGAGTTGTGCCTCGGGCAGCGTGTAGGTGCCCTCGTACTCGACGGGGTTCTGGGTCGCGATCACCATGAACGGATCCGGGAGCGGCATCGTGCGCCCATCCACCGTGACCTGGCGTTCCTCCATCGCCTCCAGCAGCGCTGATTGCGTCTTCGGCGGCGTCCGGTTGATCTCGTCGGCGAGCATGAGGTTGGTGAACACCGGGCCTTGACGGAAAGTGAAGTCGGCGGTGCGCGAATCGTAGACCAACGATCCGGTGACATCACCGGGCATGAGGTCGGGGGTGAACTGGACGCGTTTCATCTCCAACTGCAGCGAGGCGCCCAGGGAGCGGACGAGGAGCGTCTTGGCGACCCCCGGCACCCCTTCGAGGAGCACGTGCCCCTGGCAGAGGAGCCCGATGACGAGACCCGTGATCGCCGCGTCCTGCCCCACGATCGCCTTACCGATTTCGTTTCTTACCCCTGCGAGGGCGTCCCGCGCGGCAGGAGGTGTGGAAGTGGTCATAACTGTTCAACCTCGTCTTCTAGTGCATCGAGTGATAGGGCCAGAGCCTGGAGTGAGTGTGCATCCTTCGGCGGCGGACCGTACAGCAGAGCGTCGACCTCTGCTGCGGGCCGGCCTGCGGCCCGGGCGACCTGCGCGGTGACCTCCCCGGCGGCGGCGTGAGCAGGCAGACCGATCCGTGGTGCGATCCGTTGCAGGGTACCCAGCCGAAGGGCGGTGGCCGTGTGCGCGAGGTCCCCCGACCGGCGGTACAGATGCCCCCGCCCCACGGTCGTTTCCGAGGCGTTGACGATGACGGGGAGCGGCTCCCCGGAAAGCTTCCCGAACCGCGGGCCACGCCACCAGATCGCGGCGAGGAAGAGGCAGCCGATGATCGCCCAGAGCCAGGTGAGGGAGAAGTCCTCCGCCGTGCCGGTGGCCCCGTAGGTGTCGTCAGCCGAACCCACGAGCCACGTCACCTTCGGCGCCTCGCCGAGTACCCGGACGGCGAGGGCGGCGTTCGCCGAGCTCTGCAGGTGCTCGTTGAACACGACGTCCTTGGGAAGGATCGTGCCGCGGGCGCCGTTGTCGCGCTCCCACGTGAGCACGAGCCCGTGGTCGGGGCCGGGGAAACACGCGTTCGCGTCCGGTGCGGTGAGGAACGGGCTCGCGGAGTCGATCGGGCCGGCCGCTGCGCGAAGGTCATCGCAACCGGGTTGGAGCGTCTCCTCGCCGCGATCGACCCGGGCCGTTTCCACGTCCTGGAGGAAACCCGGCACCGACTTCGTCGCGCCGATGAGCACCGTGTCGAGTGCGCGTTCCTCGAGGGCGTGCAACTGGTGGGTCGACAGGAGGTGGGCGTTACTGATGACGAGGAGATCCGTGTCGGCGGCAATCGCCGAGGAGACCGAGCGGACCACCTTCACCTGCGCGCCGTGGTCGCGAAGGATCTCGGCGATCGCCATCGCGCCGTCCGGGTCGGGGTTCTCGGGGTCCCCCTCCGCGCCGCGCATGTACGTGGGTGGGCGGAAAACCACCGCGATGAGGATGAGCAGGAGCAGGCTCGCGCCGATGATGATGAGGGGCGTGCGCCGCGATGTCGAACGCGGGGCAGCAGCGGCGGGCGCGGCGGTCATGCGGGCTCCATCGCCCGCAGCGGTTGGGCGTTCTTCAGATCCCGCTCATGCTCCCTCAGCGCGAAGGAGTGGGTAAGGGTGGTGGGTGGGCTGGCGTACCTCGCCTCGGTGGACGTGT
>CAMXUZ010000094.1 GCA_947251855.1 uncultured Ruaniaceae bacterium | reverse complement strand
CGCCCGCGGCCCCCGACGCACCCGCCGCCGAAACCGACCCGGCCGGGGAGGCGGGCGATGAAGGCATGCGGGTTAACGTCGAGCGCCGCGACCCCGACGATCCGCTCGCGATCGGGGACCTCGACGCGCCGGTCGGGTTGGTCGTGTATTCCGATTTCCAGTGTGGGTTCTGCGCCTTGTGGTCGGTGCAGACGCTCCCGGAGATGCTCGAGTTCGTCGACGCCGGGGAATTGCGGATCGAGTGGCGCGACGTCTCCCTGTTCGGTGAGGCCTCCAATCGCGCGGCACTCGCCGCGTATGCCGCAGGGGAGCAAGGGGAATACCTCGCCTTCAGCCGCGCACTGTTCGCCTCCGGCTCCGCCCCCGATGCCGATACACTCTCCGACGCGGGCCTGGAGGCGCTGGCCGCCGACCTCGATCTCGCCGTGGAGAAGTTCAACGAGGACCGCGCCGGGCAGACGGCCGCCACGGGCGTGCAAGCGAACATCGACGAGGCAGCCCAACTCGGCGCGGCCTCCACCCCCGCCTTCCTCGTCAACGGACGACCGATCATGGGGGCCCAGCCCACCGACGTGTTCGTCTCCGCGATCAGGGAGGAGCTCCGCCTCAGCTCATGACGATCAGTGTTCTCGCAGCCTTCCTCGGCGGCGCGCCCGCGCTGCCCAGCCCCTGTAGCGCGCTGCTGCTGCCGGCCTTCTTCGCCTCCTCCTCCGGCGTGGGGGCACGGCTCGCCGCGCACATCCTGGTGTTCTTCGCGGGCCTCCTCCTCGTCTTGGTCCCGCTCGGGCTCGGCGCGAGCGCGATCGGCGCATTCTTCACCTCCAACCGTTCGATCCTCATCTGGTTGGCCGGGATCATCATCGTCGCCTTCGGCGTCATGCAGATCTTCGGTTGGGGTTTCGATCTCCAACGTTTGCTGCCGAAGTCCGCGGCGAACGCCGCCGCGTCCCGGGCCGGGCTCGCCCGCGCCTTCCTCCTGGGAATCAGTTCCGGGGTGGCGGGGTTCTGCGCGGGTCCGATCCTCGGCGCCGTGCTCACGCTCGCCGCGGCGAGCGGCTCGATGTTCACCGGAGGGTTCCTCATGGTCTTCTACGCCGCCGGCATGATCACCCCGCTGCTCGTTCTCGTCCTGCTGTGGCACCGCACCGGGATCCGCAACTCCGCTCGGGGCCGCACCTTCTCCTTCGCCGGACGCACGTTCCACACCACGTCCTTACTCACGGGCGCACTGCTCATCGCCGTCGGGATAATTTTCATCGCGACCAACGGGCTCGTCTCGTTGCCGGAGGTCGTCAGCCTGGAGACCCAATCGGCGTGGCAATCCGGCGCCCAGGGATTGGGCACGACGGCGCAGATCGCCGCGGTGCTCGGGCTCACCGCCATCGCACTCGCGTTGTGGTGGTGGTGGCCGCGCGAGCAGACCTCGAACGTCACGCAGCATTCAACCCATTCACGCGAAGGAGGGCAGCGATGAAGCACCGGCGGATTCGCCCCATCGTGGCCGCCTTGATCTCCGTAGCGATCCTCGCCAGCTGTTCAGCGGAGGAGGAGGCCCCCGAACCGGAGCGGGCGGTGCATTCGGTGAACAGCTCGCTGCCCGAGGTGGAGGTGGAGCAGCTTTCGCTCCCCTTCGCGTTCCAGGAGCTGCCGGCGTTCACCCTCCCCTTCGAGGACATCCCTCGAAGCGCGGACGGCATCCTGTTCGGTCTTCACGAGGTGGACGGCGTGCTGGAGTTTTCCGCCGTGAGCACCGATGGCGAGGTTCTCTGGACCACCGAGCGGCCCGCATCCTGCTCGGGATTCACGCTTTCCAAGATCGGCGAGACGCCGATCGCCGTGTTGACCGACGTCGAGTCCACGGACGACGCGCTCGCGCAAGTGACCGCGAGCGCCTACGACCTTCGCACCGGGGAACTCCAGTGGGGGCCCGTCCCGGTGGCGGGGGCGTGGCAAGGGCCGGGAACGGTGTTCGCCGAAGCGGCTCCCGCCTCAGCGATGGGGGAGACCGGGCAGCGGCAGGTGCTCGATCCTGCCTCCGGGGAACCGGTGGAGATCGACGGGCACGTGATCGGGGAGTTCGACGGCACGATCCTCAGCGCCTCCGACGCGGGCGGCGAGGCCGCTATCACGGCCGAAGGCGAGCAGGAGTGGGAGGTTCCGCTCGCGCAGCTACTCCCTGAGGACGAGGGCGCGGCGACGGACTCGGGGGTGAAGCCGCTTCCGGGGCAGGCGCGCCCACCGGGGTTCGCGCTGCTGGGGATCGACGATTCGCCCGAAGCGGCCCTGATCGACCTCAGCAACGGCGATGTCGTCTCGCCTCGAGCCACGTCCGCGGCGTGGGACCCCGCTGCGGAGATGCTCATCTTCACCGAGCCCGGCACGCTCGCGGGCTACACGCCGGAGGGTCCCGCGTGGAACCGGGAGCTCGCCGAGGGGCTGCGGATCACCGCGAGCGGCGGCGTGCTCACCTATCTCCGCTCCGATACTGCGGTGCAGGTGATCAACGCGGTCACCGGGGAGGACGCCGTCGGCTATGACCCCGAAGCGACGAGCTACGCCATTCCCTCCCTCGTCACCGCCGATGGCGCGGCGGTGTTCAACCTCGACGACCTCACCCTGATCGGCACCCACGAGGCGCCGTAGACGGGCCGCTCAACGGTTGCGTACGAGGAGTCGCAGGTCCTGCGCCCGCGACACCGCTTCGCGCCGATTCGACACCCCGAGTTCCCGATAGATGTGGGAGAGGTGGGTCTTCACGGTGGACGTGGAAAGGTACAGCCGTTGCGCGATGATCTTCAACTGCACCCCGCTGGCAAGCTCGCGTAACAACACGAGTTGGTTGGGTGTGAGCGCGTTCGGCGTCCCCTCGGCGATGAGCTGCGTGTTCACCATCGCGAGCAGTTGCGGCACCTCCTGGGCAACTTCACGAAGTTCGTGAGCTGCCATGAGGGTGAACGGGGAGAACACCGCGCACTCCTCCGCGAGGGTCACCGCCTGATGCAACGCTTCACTCGCGAGGCCCGGCTGGCCGAGCCGATGGGAGGCGATCGTTCTCGAAAGGAGGATCGACAACCACGGCCGGGGCAGGAGACGCACTTCTTTAGGGGCCCGGGAGCTGAGTTCCAGCACCCGGGCGTATTCGCCGTCCAATACGTACTGGCGCGCGAGCCCGGCCTGCGCCCACACCCACGCATCCGTCGCGTCGGCCGCGACGGGCCGGTGGTGGTCGAGCTCCTCGCGGGCCGGTAGCGAGAAGCCCAACTCCCGAAGCGCGCTGCGCTCCCACGCATTGAGGGGCGCGTACGGGGGGTGGGGCACGTACAGCGGATCACGCTCGAGCCACGCCTTCTTGAAGGAGCGCACGAGGGGGTCCTCGGCGGGCAGGTTGACCCGCTCGAGGAGTTGGCTGAAGAAGTTCATCAGCGCCCGTCGAGCTGTACGGGGATTGTTTTCGAGGGAATCCGGAGGCGAGACGGGGCGCACGTCTTCCGCGAGGATCGCGGTGACCAATCCCATCACCGCGGTGGTGAAGCGGGTTTCGCTCGGCCCGCCCACCGGCACGGAGTCGAGCCAACGGCGAGAGGGTTCGGTGTAGCCCAGTAGAGCGAGGCAGAGGGCGATTCCGATCCGGACCTCGCTGGGGATTCGGCCACCGGCCGCGCACGCGGCATTCGCTCGCCAGAAGGCGTACAGGGCGGTGGAGGGCATACCGTAGAACACCTGTACCCAGCCCCACTCGTTGAAGTGCGTCGCTGCGTGCCCGGTTTCGGTAGCCTTTGCCCTTTCAACCTGGTTGAGGAATGTCGAGGTGAGGAGCACCCGCGCTGATCTGAGCGCGGCATGCGGCTCCAGATCGGCGAGGAACGCTCGCAGCCCGTCCCCGTCCGCGTTCGGGCCCGGCACCTGGGTGAGCGCGATCTGCAACAGGTCCGGGCAAGTCAACAGGTAGCTTCCCCAATGTGCCCGCACCGCTTTCTCCACCACGGCCGGGTGACGAGAAGCGACGGCGTGCCAGAGGGCTTGGCGCCGGTGCCCTGCCCGCAGATGCCACTCGCTCAGCCGGGCGTGCACGCAGCGGTGCGTTTCGGGGGAGTGGGCAAAAAGTATCTTCGTCGCTGCTGCCCGCATGAACGGCGAAGAACGATACTGCCCGTCCTGAGTCGCGCGGGGGAGCAGTGGGCAGTCGCCGTCCTCACCGAAGCGGGCGAGGTACCCCGGCTCGTACCCCTCACCGAGGATGAAGGTCGCCATCTCCTCGGTGACGGGGTCAGAGATGCTGAGGCTGAGATCGCGGAGCTTTTCATCGTGGGTGTAGGTGTCATGGAAGATCTCGTCGAAGAAGTACGTGCCCGCATTCCAGTCCGGTTCCTTGCCATACAGCATCCCGGTGAGAACGGCGGCGATCATCGCCGGCCAACCCTGGGTCTGCTCGGCGATCTCCTGCGCCTGCTCGAGGGAGATCCGAATCTCCAGGCTCCGGGCGAGCTCGTCGACTTCGGCCGGGCTGAATCGGAGGCAGCGAGTGGTGACTTCCGTGCCGAACTCGGGTAATCCGCGCAGGGCGTCGATGGGGCCGGTGAGGCGCATGAGAACCAGCACGTACACCTCGGGATATTCGGCGAGGATATTGGTGAGTACGTCCGCGAGCTCCTGGCCATCAATTCGTTCGCTCTGATCGATCACCAACATCACCCGGCGCCGGGAGCGGCCGGTTTCGGCACCGTTGCTCTCGCTGCCCCTCACCCCCGCCTCCCGCAACGCCATCTCGAGGCGGCGACCGAAGGTTCCGGGAAGCTCCCCGTGGCAGATTCCCACCCACACGGGCAGCGACCGCGCCCGCCGAGTGGCCCACCACGCGCCGATGGTTGATTTGCCGAAACCCCGTGCCGCTCGAAGCACGTGGACCCGCCCCCCTGCAGAGAGCGCCATCTGAAGTCTCTTCGGAACGACGACAGCACCGGGGAATCGGGGCACGCCATACCGTGCACCGTTGCCGCCGCTCATTGCCGACATTGCAACCTTCCATCCGCGGCGACACCACTGTCGCCAACACCATTGACTCACGCGGGATCGCAAGTCTAGCGTCTAGGAATTACTTTTTCTAGACCCTAGATTAACGAAGGTGCTCGATCGCCTCGGCGCGGTTCGTCACCTGCAGCTTTCGGTAGATTGCCTGGACGTGGGTCTTGACGGTGTTGATGGAGAGGTCGAGGGCTTCGGCGACGGCGCTGGGCCCGGGAAGGTGCGATAGTGACCGAAGAATCTGCACCTCCCGGGGCGTGAGCTCCCCGATCCTTGCCGTGCTCTCACCGGCGGCGCTCTTCACCGGCCACATCTCCCGCGCCGTCTCGTCGTCAGCCGCGAGGGCGGCGAAGAGATAATGGGGGAGAATCGCGAGCGCCCGGGCCTGGTCACCTCCCTTGACCGCTTGAATCGCTCGTTCGAAATGTTTCTGAGCGGACGCGAAATCGCCGAGGCCGTGGGCGGCGCTGGCGAGGATCACGTCTCGTTCAACCACGAGGCGGGGAAACTGGGTGAGCGAATCCTCCACCTGCGCCGCGAGCCGCATCGCTTCGCGGAAATCGTTCTGTGCAAGTGCCAGGCGGGCGTGGGAGATTGTTGCGCTATCGGTCGGGGCGAGCCGGTTGGCTAATTCCCGAGCAATGGGCAGCATGTCAGCCCTGATGAGCAGCTCGACGAGGGCGTTGATGAGCACCGTTTCGCTGACGGAGCCGCGCGTGAGGTATCGCAATGCGGAACGTAGGTCGTTGATGAGGGCCAGGACCTCCTCCTCGCTGCCGTAGAGCGAACCGTGCCGGGCGCGGGCGAAGGTGATCAGCGCCCACATCACGTCGCGATACTTCGGCTCCGGGATCCGCGCCAGCATCTCCCCGGCCGCCTCCTCACCTGCGTCTACGCGGGACATCGCGGCAGCGAAACCGTAACTCGTCTCGGCGAACCGCGGCGGGGGCGCCTCCTCATCGGCGCGCAACTTTTCGCCGTCCTCCAGCCAGGCTTGGGCGAGATAGATCTCGCCCTGATATGCATGCATCGCGGCGATGACGCTCGCCGCGAGATGCGCGAGGGGGGCGAGGTCGGGCGCCTGCTGGGCGCGTAGCCAACTCTGGTTGAGCACGTAGACGGCCGTGTCCATCTGTCCGCTGCTCGCGGCGTTGAGCCCCCACATGAGGAGCACCGTTGCGTCATCGATCTCTGCGGTCTCGCTCATGCCGAGCCGGGCGAGCAGGTCGCTGACGCGCCCGGCGTCTTCCTCTCCGGACCACGTTCCGTACCCTTCGCGGGCTTGGGGGATGCCGCGCCCCTCAACGAACACTGCGCGCGCGTACGCGCTGCTCTCCCGGACCCGGGAGGGCAGTTGCCGGACCATTTCGTAGGTGCGATCGGATTGGTAGGTCACGAGCGCGAGGAATTCGGTGTGGAGCACCTCCAGCGCGGCGTCCCAATCCCCCGCCGAGACGGCGTGCTGGAGCATCTGGATCGGGTCACGAGCACCGCCGTGGAGTTTCGCGAGTACCTCATGGGCCTCTTGGGCGGCCTCGGGGTACTCCTCACGCATCATCTCGAACAGGCCCCGTTTGATCGCGCGGGGAAACTCGTAGTCCGCCGTGTCGGGGATCCGGCGCAGCAACCCGAGGCTATAGGCGGCCCGAAGGTGGTGGGCGCCGAGCCCGTCGTCGGTGAGCGCCCGGGTGATTTCCGCCGTCAACTCCTCGGCGACGCAGGCCCGCATCACGAACCGGCGCAGCGCCGGATCGTCGGCGTCTCGCAGAACCGCATCGAGGTAGTTCATCATCGCCGGCAGGCTCAGATCCGGCTCCTCTTCGGTGAGTGCGGCGTGGTTGAGGCTCACTCGCAGGAGGGCGGGCCAACCCGCTACGCCGTCGGTGAGTGCGACGGCACGGTTCCGGCTCATTCTCACCCCGCGCCCGGTCGCGAGCGCTTGCAATCGCTGCGAATCCAGCGCGAGCTCCCGGGGCCCGACGATCGTCGTGGGAAGCGCCATCGCGCCCAGCGTTTCGATCGGACGGAGCACGCGGCCCACGACGATGAGGAACACGTGGCTGAAACGGCGAACGATTTCGATCAGATGCTCATCGAGCTCTCGGACATTGCCGGCCGCGCCGGCGAGGTGGAAGTTGTCGATGATGATGAGGCGTTTCTTCTCATCGGCGGCCAGCGCCGCCATGATCCCTTCCGGTCCCAGCTCGGGATCGTCGAACACCACGGCCGTCAACTCTGCCCAGAAGCTCTTCTCCTCCCGGCATTGCTTCGACAGCGAGAGGTAGTGGATCGCCTCGATCGGTAAATCTGCGTCGAGCCAGCTGGAAATGAGCGCCGTCTTTCCATACCCGCGCGGAGCACGGACGATCGTCAGCGGCGGGAGGCCCTTGGTGACGGCGTCGCGGAGCGTGGCGGAGAGTTGCACGTCGCTCGCGCTCCGGGGCAGGGTGCAGGCAACGCTAGGAAACTCCCCGATAACGCTGCTCGCCACCGCGGCCCCCTTCGTTGGTTCCTGGCTGTACCTGCTACGGTACCGCGAGCGAAGGAGTCGTTGCGCCTAATCGCCTGGGGCGCAGCGTCATTTCAGTGAGGAGCGAAGGGAACGCGAAATGTCAGTAGCACCCTCGTTGATCAGAGCAACATCGCGGCCGACGATGTAGAAGTCGATTCCTTCACGTGCCCAGAAGGATACGTCGGAGAGGCGCCCGGCCGTATCGAGTCCTACGAGAATCCCGTTCGCTCTGGCAGCGCGAACTACTTCTCGGATGGCGCGTGTCAGTAGTTCGGAGGCTGCGAAGTCAGTCCGACCGATTCCAAGAGATATCGAGAGGTCGTTCTGACCGATGTAGAGGCCATCTACGCCGTCTGTTGCCGCTATGTCCGAGACATTTGCCAGTGCTTGGGCCGTCTCGATCATCGCAATACAGCGGACATGGGCGTTTGCCTGTTGGGGTTCGTGCTGCTCTCTCACTTCGGCCCATTGCGGGCCCCAGCTGCGCTCCCCATCCGGGGGATATCGGCAGCTTCGGGCCGCTAGTGCTGCATCTGCGCCGGTATTCACCAACGGCACGAGTACGCCTCCGGCCCCGAGGTCAAGTGCCCGCATGATCAGGTCGGGGGCATTGCACGCCACGCGTACCAGGCACGGGGTCCGAGAGTGGATTGCCGTGTTCAGCAGCGCTGGTAGATCGGAGGTGTCCGCGTACCCGTGTTGGAGATCAACGCACAGGAAGTCGTGGTCGGAGTTGGCGAGAATCTGCAGGACGACCGGATCCTTCAAGGAGCTCCAGACGCCGAATTGCGGCATACCTCCAGTAAGTAAGGAGGGCGGGAACCTCGTCAATCTCTCCCTCAATCCTGATCGTGTCGCACCCCGGACTTTCGTCAAGACTCAATAACGTCCAACGGCGGCCAGGATGCTCTCTTCAACTTCTTTCGTAGGCGTCGGCATGCTCATTCGATCCGCCCATTCTCCCCCTACCCTCGCGGCGAGGCCGACTTTTAGAAATCGGATGTTCGGACCAGTCAGAGCGACAAGGCGCGCTACCTCAGTTTGAAGTTCGCTGTAGTCGTCTCCTCGGTCGATCTGCGCAGAGAGGTTGGCGAACAGTTCGGGGAATACGCTGGAGACGCCGGAGACGACCCCGCTACCACCGAGGCCGATCACGTCTGGAAGAGTAGCGTCGTTGCCCGAATAGAGCTCCTGCCCTTCGGAAAGGACTTCGGCGTAGGTTTCCAGGGCATCGCTCGCCGCACCCGAGAGCTTGACCCCGACAACACCCGGCAGCGCAAGAATCTCCTTCAGAACCTCCGGGGCTACCTCGATCCCCGTGCGTTCAGGAAATAGGTAGGCGTAGAGCTGTTGCTCAGGGGCCGCGGCGAGAGTTTCGCGATAGAAATCTACGAGGCCCTCATCATCGGTGGGAAGATAGTAGGGAGTGATGAGCGCGGTACGGCGGATCCCTAGATCAAGGGTCCTACGCGCCAATCTCCCCGCCTGGAAACTGCTCGCGTGCCCGAGGTGGGCGATCGTCCTGTCGGCTCCGATGAGATCGCGAGTAAGCTTGAACAGCTCCAAGCGCTCATCATCATCAAGGGCGAGGAACTCGCCGGTGGTTCCTGCAACTAGCACCCCGGCGACGTGCGGTTCAATGAACTCTATTGCACGCTGATACGTCCCTTCGTCCACGTCTCCTTCGGACGTGAACGGAATAGGAATTGCCGTGACGATCTGAGGTTTCATCAATCCTTCTCTTCTTTTTGTAGTGTTGTGAATATCGTTGTCAATGGCACTCGTGCACTCGCAATTCGCTGGCGTTGCCACGTGTAACAAATGACGAGGTCCTCGTTTTCTACGCACAGGCTGGGGTACGAGTACTCTCCGACGCCTGCGGTGAGAACCCCGGAGTCCGCTCCCACAGGTGCGTCTGCTGCTCGCGGGAGAACAGGTGTGAAACGTGGGTCATCGCCAATCGGGGTGCGTCCGTCTTCAATCTCGATCAGCGGTGTCCACGTGGCACCGAAATCCGTTGAAACCGCTAAGTGAAGCGGACAACGGAGAGCCCAATCGCCCGAGGTGGCGTTGTAGACACATGCCAATGTGCCGGGTGCGACCTCAACGACGGCCAGTGCGGAATTGTTATTCGGCAACGAACTTGGCTGCGCCGGATCCCACGTACGACCGTGATCACGCGACGTGGATTGGAACGCCCAACCCTCGGTGCTTCTCATCAGGGCGTGGATCACGCCGCCAGTTTCCCCTCGCCACAAGGCAGGTTGAATTACTCCAGCACCGCGAAGATTAGCGCGGTCGACCGGTATGGTCGTTTTCCGCCACTCGCGGCCCCCATCCGTACTGATATCGACGAATGCTTCCCACTCGACGACCGGGTCCCAGGTCTCAATGGATCCAGGTGCCAACCACGCGTCGCCGAGGCGTAAGGGCGGATTCTTCACCGGTCCGCGCCCTCCAACACCTCCACGATCGCCACCGGGATCTGTTGGAATGAGCCGGCGCGGGCTCGCCCAGGTCCGGCCCTCATCCGCCGACGTCGTGAACCACGTCACCCATGATGAGATTTCTGGTCCTCGCTTGAAGAAGAGCCATAACTGCTCGTCAGGGGCGTATGCGAGCACCGGGTTCCAGTGAGCCGTTGGGGCGGGCGCGACGACCTCCGGAGTCGTCCACTCTCCCCCTACGCAGCGACTGACGTAGATTCTCGTGTCCTCGCTGCCTTCCTTCGCCCCCGCGAACCACGCTGCGACCAAACCGGTCGAGGTTGCCAGAACGGTTGGTGCATGAACCTGCGTCCCAGGAGGATTGGCGGGTGTGACCCATGCACGCTCAATGTCCGAGGGTCCAAGCTGAACCGTCATCACATACTCGTCGCAGCACTTCGGGCCTTGCGGGCCTTGCGCCATTTGGAGATGAAGGGCGCCGCAAGACTCAAGACCGCAAGGAGGAGAAACGCGACGGAGATCGGATGGGAGAGCAGGCTCGTCGGGCCCCCAATCACCAAGGCTCTACGAAGATTTGCCTCGGCGAGCGGCCCCAGGAGCAGTCCGAGGACGATCGGCCCGGGTGGGAAGCCACCTCGTTTGAGAATCACTCCGACGAACCCGGCGATGAGCATCACCCATACGGAATAGAGACTGTTCGTCGTGGTATACGTCCCGATAACGCAGAAGATGAGGATCGCGGCCCAAAGGTAATGGTTCTTCAGATCCAGTAGTTTCACCATCGACTTCATCCGCATGAGCGAAACTGCTAGCGAGACGAAAGTTGCGATAAGCATAATCGCGGCGATGGTGACAATCAGGTCCGGCCGGTTAACAAACAACGACGGCCCGGGCTGAAGGCCCCAGATCACCATTGAGCCGATCATCACGGCCATTACGGAGTCCCCGGGTATCCCGAGAGCCATCGTCGTCGTTAAGGCCCCTCCTAACGTTGCCCCGGAGGCGGCATCGGCGGATGCGACACCCTCCACCGAGCCTTTGCCGAATTTTTCGGGTTCTTTGGATACTCGTCGGGCTTGGTCCCACCCGACAATGCCTGCAATATCGCCACCGGCGGCGGGAACGATACCCACAAAAGTGCCCACGGCCGCGCCGATGCCGAACGGTTTCGCGGACTGCTTGTATTCGGATCTATTCGGCCACCAGCGTCCCAATCCGGAAATGGGCTTCATTTTGCTTTCGTGGTGGGTGATGATCTGATCGAGCAGTTCTGATACGCCGAATAGTCCGATGATGACCGCGATGAAGGGAATCCCGGAATTGAGGTCGTTGATCCCGAATACGAACCGCTCGTCACCGGTTATCGGATCGCGCCCGACCGTCGCGATCGCGAGCCCGAGCAATCCGGCGAGGAGTCCTTTGAGAACGGACTTCGAGGACACGGACACCATGACGGTGAGTCCGAATACCACTAGTGAAAACATCTCGGCTGGGCCGAATTTCAGGGCGATCTGCGCAATAGGCCGCGCCGCGACGATAAAGACGATCATCGAGACCAAGATGCCTGCCCCCACGGTGATGCCTGAGATCGTTAGGGCAAGGCCCGCTTTGCCTTGCTTCGCCATGGGGTATCCGTCGAACGTCGTCGAAATTGCCGCCGGAGTCCCGGGCGTGTTCACAAGGATCGCCGGGATACGGTCACCGAAGTTCGCTCCCACATAGATCGACAACAGCACGGCCAGTCCCTGTGCAGGTTCGAGTGTGAGCGTGAAACTCGAGGCGAGAGCGACAGCCATGGTTCCCGTAATGCCGGGAAAAAGTCCTACTAGCGTTCCGATTCCGAGCCCAACGAGGAGCGCGATGATCGCGGTTGGGTCGGTGAGGAAACCGAGGCCTTCAGAAATTGCACTCATAGAGGCACCTTCAAGAGTACGGCGAATAGCGTGTATAGGAACGCGGTAAGCCCAAGAGGGAAGAGAGTCAGAACTTTCCAGTTCCGGCCACCGAATACCGCGGTGAGAACCACTAGCAGCACAAGCGTTGCCGGGATGAATCCCACAACCGGCCAGGTCAGAACGTAGACGATTGCCGCGATCACCGTCGCTGCTGCATTGATGCGTCCGCTGCGTGTGGTTGGTTCAACGTCGTCTCGGTTCATCGGCCGCGACAACGCCACGATCACGAGCGCCACGGATAGAGCGAGGGCGAGGATCCCCAGGACAGTCGGCCACCAGCGCGGGTCTACACCGCCTGTTTCCCGGATGACGACAACCGCACGTGACAACGCAATCATCGCCGCACTCAAAATTGCGGCAACAACTCCCGTGATCACTTCCAGCCGGCGCGAGGGCGGGAGTCCCGGTGTTGGTTCTGGGGCCGACTCCTCGTGAGAGTCGGCCCCAGCTTTTTCGAACTCAGACATTAGCCCAGGAGCTCAGCAAAACGCTCGTACTCGGAGTGAACAAACTCGTCGTGCGCCTCTGCGTCCTTGTGAACGACGAGGTTCCCCGAGTTGGTCACCGTCTGCTCGTAGTCCTCGCTCTCGAGCGCTTCAGAAATCGCCGACTCGAGCGTGGAAACGACATCACTTGGAATGTCCTTGGGGCCATAGATGCCACCCCAGCCACCGAATTCCAGGTCACCCAGACCCGCCTCGGCTGCGGTAGGAACATCAGGCATGTCATCCAACCGCTCATCATTGAACACGACGAGCGGCTTGACCTGTCCTTCCTCCATCGCGGCCAACGCCTCACCGGAACCAGAAACCCCGGCGTCAACTTGGTTGCCGATTACCGCCGCCACGGCCGGCCCACCGCCATCGAAGGGGACCGGGCTGATCTGCATTCCGGTTTCGTCAGCCAGTCCAAGGGCCGCGGCTTCCCAGATCGAGCCTGCTCCCGAGTTCGCGATCGAGAGCTCCTCGCTCTGCCCAGCATCGACGAATTCCTCGATGCTTTCATATGGGCTGTCCGCGGGGACTGAGAGTACGCCGGGAGCGTTCATGATCTGAGAGAGGAACGTGAAGTCATCCGGGTCGATGTCGTAGCCCTGGTGACCGAGCATAGCGATCTCCACGGGGCCGAACCCTACCGTGTAGCCGTCCGCCTCCTGATCCCTGACGTACTGCATCGCTGTCGATCCCGACGCACCTGGGCGGTTCTCAACGACGATCGACACGCCGAGGATCGGCTCTAGCGCCGATGCGAGCGCCCTCGACGTCAAGTCCGAGCCGCCGCCGGCGTCAGCCTGAACAATAAG
>CAMXUZ010000093.1 GCA_947251855.1 uncultured Ruaniaceae bacterium | reverse complement strand
GGGCCCGATCTTATAGAGGAATTCGGTGTCGTGGTCATCGGGGAAGTTCTGTTCCTCGAACAACGGTTCACGCGCAACGGGAATCTCCCGCCTCTGGGCAAATCTCGTGAATAGCCCGATCGACGCGGGGTTGTCGGCGGTGATCGTCGTTTCCAAGCGGTCGATCCCCTCGAACACCTGGCACTGGTCGAAGAGCTCGGTGAGCATCGAGCTCGCGATGCCCCGGCCCCGGAACTTCTCATCCGTGGCGACCTGCCAGATCATGAGGGTATCGGGGGAGGAGGGGCGGATGTAGCCGGTGATGAAACCGGCGAATTCGCCGTCGACTTCCGCGACGATGGAGGTGTCAGCGAAGTCGTGGCACCACATGAGGTACGCATACGAAGAGTTGAGATCTAAAACGCCCGTCGCTTTGGCCAGTCGCCACATGTCCCCTCCGTCTTCGAGGGCCGGGCGCCGGAACGAAAGTCCGGACGTGCTGGTAAGGGTGGAATTTGTCTTTTCAGTAATAGTCACGGTATCTGCGCTTTGTGTAGGCATCGGTGTTTACCGTAACAGGATGAGATCGCGAGTCAAGATTCAGCCATGAAACGCTCGCCGATTTTGCGTTGGCTTTACTGTTTCGGTCTCGAGGTGCCTACCGGGGGCTTTCGTTAATGTGCCAACGCAAAGCGGAAGTCGCTCCCGAGCCCTCGCGGAGCCGAAAGTCGTCATTTCAGTGGTATGGCTCACACGGGGTGTTTCGGGGCGCGCGCGGGGCGTACGGAGAGCGAGGTTCACAGCACCTCGAGCGGCATCGCCGTCGTCGGAGCGGGGAAGACCGCGTCGATCGCTGCGAGGTCCTCGGCCGCCAAGGCGACCGACGCGCTATCGGCATTTTCGACCGCCCGGGCGGGGTCGGCGGACTTGGGGATCGCGATAACATCCCCTGAGCGGATCGCCCACGCAAGCAACACTTGGGCGACCGAGGCGCCATGGTGCTCGGCGATCGACCGGAGGAGGGCGTGATCGAGCAGCCGGCCCTGCTCGATGGGGGAGTAGGCCATCGCCGGAATCGGCGGGGTGTAGGCGCGTTGCATCGGCAGCAGATCGAATTCGATGCCCCGGCGGCTCGGGTTGTACAGCACTTGGTTGACGACCGGGGCGGCCGGAAGGGCAGCGAGGTCATACGGATCGAAATTGCTCACGCCCCACGCGCCGATGAGACCCCGATCTTTCAAGGACTCGAACGCCTCGATCGTTTCCTCGATCGGGTGAGGGCCGGGCCAGTGCAGCAGGTACAGGTCGACCCAGTCGGTGCCGAGAACCTCTAGTGACTCTTCGCACGCCGACGTGGTTCCGCTGCGCGAGGCGTTGTGGGGGAGCACCTTATCGACGAGGTACACCTGCTCGCGCACGGGCGCGATCGCCTCCCCGACGACGGATTCACTCGCGCCATCGCCGTACATCTCGGCGGTGTCGATGAGGGTCATTCCCGCGTCGATGCCCGCGCGCAGGGCCGCAATCTCCGTCGGGCGTGCATCTGGATCGTTGCCGATGTGCCACGTGCCCTGGCCGAGGGCGGGTACGCGGGAACCGTCGCTGAGGGAAAGTTCGGGAATAGTCATGCACTCACCTTAACGACCGACCGCGAGATTGCTCTCGCCACGCGGTTCGGTCGTGCCACTCCTGGGCGAAAGGTGAGAGTGGGCTGCCGTTCAAAGCGTCAGGCACCGCTGACTGAGCCGAGGCCCAACGCGGATGACCCTATCGTTTGCGCGCGCGAAGGCAACCCCTAGAGAAGAAATCCTTCTCCGGCATAGCGTGGGGTGTCGAATCCGATGAAAGGCAGGAATCATGCCGAAGCTGAACAAGAGCGGGAAACCCAAGAAGAGTGAGTTGCCGAGCACTCTGAAGAAGTCCTCGGCAAAGGCCCAGCGCACGTTTGCGAAGGCCCATGATTCGGCGGTCGAGGAATACGGTGAGGGAGAACGCGCGAACCGCACCGCCTATTCGGCGTTGAAGCACTCCTTCGAAAAGGTCGGCGACCGCTGGGAAGCGAAGGACGAGAAGGGTCCCTC
The DNA here is from genome assembly GCA_947251855.1 of uncultured Ruaniaceae bacterium. Next base: position 3,712 of record CAMXUZ010000093.1, on the reverse strand, counting down.
GGACTCGAAGGCGGAAAGTACCCGCGGACGCAGCGGCAAGAGCGCCGCCGGAGTCGATGCGAACGCCTCGAAGCAACACCTCTACGACGTGGCGAAGCGCCTGGACATCTCCGGCAGATCCAAGATGAACAAAGACCAACTCGTCGACGCGATCCAACACGCTAACGAGGAAAAAACGCGCAAGAACCGTTGACCGGTACGCGCGGCGCGTCACCGACGAAGCGCCTCGTCGATCTCGGTTCCTCCTCGTGGAATGGCAGGAGCTAGCCGCTCGGGTGTTTCCTCGTAGGCCTCAAGACGAAGTGGAGCGGCGCCTTGCCCTCACTAATGCGCCGAGTCCAGCCAGAACTGTGGGAGTGCCCCACAGGAGGGCTCCGTGCACCCACGGGCCGACAGCGACGCCGGCGGTGACGCCGTTGCGAAGCTCCACATCGACGACCATCGCCCCCGCGGTATCTGCGGCGAGCTCGGCTACGGCGTTACCGGCCGGGTCGAACACTTGGCTCGATCCGGTCGTCGAGAGGTTGACGACGCTGCGCCCAGTCTCGATGCCACGCATCCGTGCGAAAGCCAGCTGCTGGAGATGTTCGTCCGTGCCGCGGAAGTCTGCGTTGTTGGTCTGGAACAAATGCACCTGCGAACCCCCTAACACGCTTTCGGTGATGACCTCGTCGAAAACGACGTCGAAGCAGATCGCCAAACCCGCCTCGACACCATCGGTTTCGAGGAGAGGGGGCTCATCCCCGGGAAGATATTCGCGCTGCAACATACCCACGAGCCCGGGCGCGATCTTCTCATACAGCCATCGATCGGGAACATATTCACCGAACGGCACGGGGTGGCGCTTCGCGTGGCTGCCGACCGGCCCGGTTTCGCTCCAGAGCAGCGACCGGTTGTAGACCTCGTTGTCAGTTTCGACAGCGGCGTTCAACAGGATCGGCGCACCATAGGCGCGAGCTGCTGAGGTCAACTGGAGCGCGGTGCCCGGATCCTCGATCGGATCGAGGTCGACGCCTCCCTCCGGCCAGAGCACGAGGTCGACGTCTTCGCCTTCCAGTTCTTGGGAGGCGGCGAGTTGTGCCGCCAGCACTTCCCCGGCTCGGCGGGTGTCGGCATAGGCGGCCGGACCGTTTCCCTGGACCGCGCCAACGCGAAGGGAGCCAGCATTCTCGGTGGGGTACTGCGGCACGAGGGCGAGGATGCCGATCCCAACGAGGAGCGTAACCGCTTTTCGTATTGGTATCCGTGCGAGGAGATCCCGGCGAGTAGCGACGTCGCGACGATGACTGCGGATAGAGATCCTGAGTAGCTCGAGCAGACTCGCGGATAGCATCACCATGATGAATCCCAACCCGGAGACGCCGATCCATGAAGCGAGCTGCGCGAACGGGCTCGCCGACTGACTCATCCCCAGGCGCCCCCAGGGGAACCCGCCATATGGCCACGACCCGAGAACGATCTCTCGCACCAGCCACGCGCCGGCAACGAGGGCCGAGAGCGCGACAATACCACCAGCGCGACCACGAAGGTTTGAGGGAAACCATCGGTAGGCGAGCGTGATCAACGGTGAGAGCGCGGCCATGAGGAGCGTTTCAGCCGACGCGAGCGCCACCCAGGGAACCCAGCTCCAGGGATTGTCTCCAAGGAACGAACCGGCCCAGGAGACATGAGGAAAGTAGAACCCTGCGCCGAATGCCGCACCGACGAGGACGGACTCAGGAAGGCTGCGACCCTCAAGCGAAAGCAGCGCCAGAGCGATGGCGACGAAGGCCAACGGCCACCAGCCGAGGCCCGGAAAGGCCGCGTTCAAGCTCAGGCCTCCGGCCACCGCCGCGAGAAGAGCGGTGGGGAATGGCAGCAGCGGCCCACTCCCAGGAGACAACGGCGGTCTGTGCTGCACAGCCTGCGACTCACGCCTTGACGACAATTCCCGCAAACCGGCCCTTTCCGCGCCCCTTGTGCGGCGACGACATACCTGTGGCGTTCACGGGTTACGCCCGCGAATTCCCTTATTCTGGTAGATACCGGCAGGCGCCCGCCGTTCGTAACAGTTACGCCCCTTCGGTTGCCGGCTCTGTCAGGTGCGCGACGAGCGCACGGAAATCTTCGGCGAGAACCGAGGTGGGATCCCAGATCACCTCGTAGAAGATTTCCACCGGCACCCCCTCATCGTAGACCGCGCTTGCCTGCGAGGTCTGAGTCGAGAGTTTCGAATGCGGCAAGAGCGCCGATCCCAGGCCCATTCGCGACCAGTCTTCCAGTACGCGGTAACTTGCCGCTTCCCCCGGGTAGGTCGTCAAGGCCAGCCCGTTGCCTTCCAGCAGATCCCGAGTGAACACTGTCAATCCGCAGCTATCGGGAACGAGAATCAGCTGACGTTCGGTGAGCTCAGAGAGCTCCACCCGCTCAGCGGCCGAGTCACCCGCGCCGACGAACACGATCGGCTCGGAATACACCACGTGCCGTTCATAGCGCGGCATCGGGGCGACGGAGGGGACGACGATCAAGTCGAGTGCGTCCGTAGCCAGCGAATGACGCAGGTCGGCGAGGTCTGCTTCCCTGATCACCACCTCAAAGTGGTGAGAGATCGTTTCGTAGATGCGGTTGACGAGGGTGAAATCGATCAACGGCGATACCCCGACCCGGACCTCGTCTGGCGGGGGTGAGGACCACCGGTGCGCTTCGGCTATCACCCCATCCAACGCGGCGACCGCCTCATCGATCACCGGCATCATGCGCGTTCCCAGCGCCGTGGTGGTGGTGCCCGTTGGCGACCGGACGAACAGTGGCCCGCCCAGCTGCCGCTCGAGCGTGGCGATGCTGTTGGAGAGGGCGGGTTGGGTGACGTGGTGCGCGCGGGCGGCAGCGCCGAAAGAGCCGACTCTCGCCACTGTTTGTGCGTATCGAAGCCCTTCAGGACTCAGGCGTGTTTCCACAGCCCAGATTCTACCACCCGCGCTGCCGGCACTGCTGGGAGCGGTGTTAGGCGACGTCGTAGATCCGAATCTCCGGTTCGGCCTGCAACAGTGGGGATAGTTCGTTGACCACATCGCGTGTGAACAACTCCGATTCGAGATACGCCTGGGCGTCCGCGACGGTGCTGAAACCGTGGAGCACCTGCACGTCGTCGTCGCGAACAAGAAGTTCTTTGCTAGTTGCCCCGGCGATCGACTCGAGGAAGGGTTGCTTGTACTTGGTGTACACGCTTGCTGCAGCCGGGCGATCGGCTTCGTTCACCTGTAGGGTGACTTCTAGGTACGCCATGGTCCTTCTCCTTCGGTACGTGGTAAATTCTTCGGCACCTGAGGTGCATCTCCACGGTAGGAACCTCCGCCGCCCCGCGTGTAGGCCACGGGCACGAATGCACCCATAGGGGCCCATTATGGGAAGGGCCGGGGTCATAAGCATTCCCTAGGTCCCCGTTCAGCGTGGGCCCCTAGTGGGAGAACGCACGGGGACGTAGGCTCACCCGGGGCAAGGGAACTTTTCGAGTGTGAGGCGGTTCGTGTGCAGACCCGAGCAATGCAGGTGCAACAGCCCGGCGGTCGTGTCGAAGCAGCAGCGGTGCCGCCTCCATGGTTGGAGCCGGGGTGGGTGCGAGTTGAGGTCGTCGCCGCCGGCGTATGCGGGGCTGATCTGGGCACCGTAGCGACGGCGGACCCGGCGGCGCTGCCGGCGACCCCGGGCCACGAGGTGGCCGGGCGGATCGCCG
>CAMXUZ010000092.1 GCA_947251855.1 uncultured Ruaniaceae bacterium | reverse complement strand
CGGGTGGTCGCTCTACGAAACCCGCGCTCACGGTGGGGGTATGTGGGGAGCACGGCGGGGGCCCCGAGTCGGTCCGGTTCTTCCACGCCGCCGAACTCGATTACGTCTCCTGCTCCCCCTACCGGGTGCCGGTGGCGCGGTTGGAGGCCGGGCGCGCACGCGTGTTAGGGAAGTAGCCCGTCCCGCGCCTACTCCGCTCCCCCGCCCCGCACGTACTCCATATGCATGGAAACTTGCGACAACGCGGAGCCGAGTTTGTAGCCCTGCAGGTTTTCGAAACCGTCACTCCACCTGATCCGGGTGGCGATCTCCCAGACCGTGTCGCTCATCGGCATTGCCGCACCGTCCTCCTGGGAACGGTGACGGTGGTGGGAGGCGAGCTTCTGCGCGCGCCGGGCGAGCCCTCGGTACCGTTGCCCGTGGCCCGGGGCGGCGAGGTAGGAATCGAATTCGGAGACCCGGTCGAGGCTGCGGAGGTAGTCCGCGATCGGGTTGGTGGGCGACTGCCCACCCAGACCGATCCCGCTGTTAATCCCGGGGAGAACATGATCGCCCGGGAAGATCACGCCGGTCGCCTCTTCGACGAGGCAGAGATGCCCGCCGGTGTGACCCGGCGCCCAGTGAGCAATGATTGAACGTCCGGGGATGGGCAGCGCTTCGCCGTCGACAATTCTGATCTGCGGCTGAGGAAACGGCATCACGGGAGGGATGGCTCGGAGTTCTTCCCGCCGGTGCTCGGGCACACCGAATTCCTCGAGGCGCTCCTGCGTCATCAGCGTGTAGCTCCGGGTGAGCCGGTTGGCCTCGAATTCCCGCCCCTCGCGTTGCGCCTGGCCCGCGTCACCGACGGCCCGTGCTTCGTGTTCGTGCATGACGAGCCTCGCGCCCGAGCGCCGTTGGAACTCACCGGCAAGCCCGAGGTGATCTCGGTGCAGGTGAGAGGCCGTCACGGTGGCGACCTCGCTCCAGGTCCTTCCCTGGCCGGTGAGGACCCCCTCCCACCGGGCGAGGTTTTCCGGAAGGTCCCAGCCGGGATCGAGCACGTGCAACCCGCCGGAAAAGTCGTTGACCACGTACGACCAACTCAGGGACATCGATCCGCCGGGGAAGGTGCCCGGCAGCCCCATCGGAACCGCCCAGATACCCTCCGCGACCTCCTCCACGGCCGGCTCGTTCACCATGCGTGCGCTCCCTATCCGGCTGACTCCTCCGGGCGCTCGAGCGCCTCCCGGTCCGCTTCGTCGGGCACGTACCCCTCGATGTGGCGCTCGTCCGGGCCGTTGTACTCCGAGAGCGGGCGGATGAGGGCGTTCGAGGCCTGTTGCTCGAGAACGTGCGCCGTCCACCCGGTGATCCGGGAGGCGACGAATAGTGGGGTGAAGGTCGGGGTGTCGAAGCCCATGAGGTTGTACGCGGGTCCCGCCGGGTAATCAAGGTTGGGGTAGATCCCTTTTCGAGAAATAAATTCCTCTTCTAAGGTGCGGTACATGTTTGCGACGTCGTCGCGGGCGTAGTGCTCGACGAGGGAATCGAGGGCCTTCTTCATCGTTGGCACCCGGGAGTCCCCGCGCTTGTAGACCCGGTGACCGAAACCCATGATCTTGCGCTTCTCCGCGAGCGCGGCATCGAGCCAGGGTTTGACGTTCTCGGCAGTGCCGATCTCATCGAAGACGTGGAGTACCGCTTCGTTGGCCCCGCCGTGCAGGGGCCCCTTGAGGGCGCCGATCGCGCCGGTGATCGCGGAGTAGATGTCCGACAGTGTGGAGGTGATCACGCGGGCGGTGAAGGTCGAGGCGTTGAAGGAGTGCTCGGCGTAGAGGATCATCGACCGGTTGAATGCGTCGACGACGACATCGCCTTGCTCCTCGCCGAACGTCATGTACAGGAAGTTCGCTGCATAGTCAAGATCGTCGCGGGCCTCGACCGGTTGGTCTCCGCGGCGCCGGCGCTGCCCGTACGCAACGATCGCGGGCAGCGCAGCGAACATTCGGACCGAACGTTCCAGGTTGTCTTCGGCTGAGCCGGAAGCATCGAGCACCGACCCCTTGCCGGCGAGTTCGCGAGCACCCATGACGCTGAGCGCGGTGCGGACCTCATCCATCGGGTGGGCCTCGAGGGGTATGAGGTCGATAGCGGCTTTGACTTCCGGCTGCAGTTCGCGGTGCTCGCGCTCACGCGCACGGAACTCCGCGAGCTGCTCCGGCGTGGGAAGCTCCCCGTGCCACAGCAGGTACGCGACCGCTTCAAACGGTTGGGTCGCCGCAAGTTCCTGCACCGGATACCCGCGGTATAGCAGCGAGTTCGTCTCCGGGTTCACCTTCGATATCGCGGTGTGATCGACCGTTACGCCGGCGAGGCCTTTGTATATTTCCGTCATGATGCTCCTTTTACTCGGCGCGAGCGCCCATCGTCGAGCGACGCGAGAATGCTCACTAGTGCGTTGTGGAGGTGTACGTGCGTTGCATGCGCGGCCATATCGCCGTCACCGGCAGCGATGGTAGCGGCGATGAGGTGATGCTCCCGGGCGGACGCCGCGAGCCGTTCAGGTTTATCTCGCGCGAGGCGGCGGACGCGCATCAGGTGGGTGCGTACGGTGCGCAGCGCCGACGTCAGGTAGCTGTTCGCCGCCGCGTTGTCGACCGCTGCGTCGAACCGAGCGATGAGGTCGTAGTACTCGTCGGCGTCGGCGGCGGTGTCGATCGAGTCGAACCGCTGGGCGAGTCCGTCGAATACCGCTGCGGCCCCGCGCCGGGCCGCGAGCCGGGCGGCGGTGGCCTCCAGGCCGTGCCGGACCTCGAAGAGTTGCCGGATATCTTCCGCGTCGATCGCGGAGACGACGGTCACCCGCGGGGATTGCTGGACCACTAGCCCGTCCGCGACGAGCCGCCCGATCGCTTCGCGCAGGGGCGTCCGAGAGACCCCGAGCCGAGTCGACTGCTCGACCTCCGCGAGCACGGTCCCGGGCGCGAGGATGCCGTGCTGGATCTCCTCCAGAAGAGCCCGATAGGCCCGATCGCTCGCACGCATTGTGCTCCTTTGCTTCATCGACTACCCCCCACTGTATACATTAATGGAGGCAATTCGCGAGTTTTTCCCACCCTTCCCCTCTGTTGGTATACACCCACTAGTCGGGAGCGCCACTGACGATCCGCTCGACGACCCAGTACAAGGCGTAGATCATCGCGATGACGACGGTGACGTGGAGGAGGAACGCGAGCGCGACCCCGACGATGATGCCTGCGCCGGCGAAGCGGCGCCAACTGAGGGCGAGCAGGGCAGGAATGACAAACGCCCCTGCGGCGCCGCCGACGAGTTCCAACCCGAGCGAGGACTCGGGGATCCATGGCACGACGTCCCACACACCGAGCAAATCTGCCGTCGCAAGCCCGCCGATCATCGCGACGGCAGCGAGTAAGCCGATGAGGACGCTGCGCCAGTACCACCGCTGCGTGGGCATCTGCCACATCGTGGCCATCGTCACCGCCGCCCACATGAGCCAGGAGCGCACTTTTCCCGTGCCGAGATACTCCATCGCCCGTCGGAAGATCCGATCGGCCTCCACCCGGTCAATGCACGGGCCCAGATATTCACCCTCATGCACGAGCCCGTCATGGAGCACCGCGGCAGGGAGGAACACGCCGCTGCGCGGGACGAGCCAGGTGAACACGCTGGGAACGGATGCAAGGTCGGTGCGGAATGCGGCGACGTCTGCCGGCACGATGAACGGTTCGGCGTAGCCCGGAGCCTCGTAGGAGATCTGGCGCAGCATCGCGAACTCGCGCCCGTCAATGCTCAGCAGTTCCAGCCTGACGGCGCCGCCGGTCTCGGCGTCGGTGAACCGCGAGCGGGCTACGGCACCCACATCAGGTGGGCTTCCACGAGGCGGTGAAGGAGGTGGACACGATGGTTTCCAGCTCTCCATTCGTCGCCGCGGCCAGCTCGCGCGCGAGAATGGGCAGGGCTGGCCAGGAAAGCTGCGCGCGGGGCACGTCGATGAGGGCGAGGTTCACCGAGTGCGCGGCATCAAGCAGGTCGGCACTGATATCAGCGCTCACGAGCACATGTGCCCCGGCCCCTGCCGCTGCGAACACGACCTCTTCGTCCGCTCCCGCGGCAACGGCGAGTCGGCC
>CAMXUZ010000091.1 GCA_947251855.1 uncultured Ruaniaceae bacterium | reverse complement strand
GCGCGGTGGGGATGTCCTCGGCGACGGCGGCGGTGATGGGCACCTGGCGGGCTGGCTCGACGAGTTCTGCGAGGCGGCGGCGGCGCCCGGCATCCAGTTCGGCGAACACGTCGTCGAGGATGAGGATGGGATCGCCTTCATCTCCCCACGAGTCGGCGCGCAGGAGCTCGTAGGACCCGAGCCGCAGCGCGAGCGCGAACGACCAGGATTCCCCGTGACTCGCGTATCCCCGAGCGGGAAGGCCGCCCAGGACGAGATCGACGTCGTCGCGGTGGGGGCCCACGAGGGTCACCCCGCGGTCCATCTCCTGCCCGCGCAGTCGGCCCATCGCCTCGAGTAGGCGTGCCTCCACGAGCGCGGCGTCGGTGAGGGATTCTTCGGCGATGTCCTCGTCGCGTTGCTCGAGGCTGGAGGAGTAGAACGTGTCGGCTTGGCCCGAGCTGCCGGAGACGGCTTCGTAGGCGGAGTGCAGGTGGGGCCGCAGGTCGATGAGGAGCCGGACCCGGGCAGCGGTGAGTTCCGCTCCCGTCTTCGCGGCCTTCGCGTCCCAGATGTCGAGGGTTCCCAGGTCCGCGCTCGCCCCGCGGCGCCGGGCGGCGCCGGCAGATTTGAGTAACGCGTTGCGTTGTTTGATCACGCGATCATATTCCGCGCGCACCGAGGCGAGCCGGGGGCTGAACAGCACCAGGAGGTCATCCAGGAACCGCCGGCGCCCGCCCGGATCGCCCTTGATCAGCGCGAGATCCTCCGGAGCGAACAGTACTGTGCGCAGGTGGCCGAGCAGCTCGCGGGGCCGGGCGGGGGCGCGGTTGAGGCGGGCGCGGTTGGCCCGGCCGGCGATGATCTCCACTTCAAGGATCGTCGGACGTTCGCCCTTGATCACCTTTGCCTGCACGACCGCGCGGGGGGTGCCCGCGCGCACGAGGGCGGTATCACCGGCGACGCGGTGAGAGCCGAACGTGGACAGGTATGCGATCGCCTCGACGAGGTTGGTCTTGCCTTGCCCGTTGGGGCCCACGAGCGCGGTGATGCCCGGTTCGAGGGAGAGGACTACGTGTTCGTAGGACCGGAAATCCGTGAGGGCGAGGTCAGATACATACATCACTCATCAGCCGGTTTAACCGCGTGCCCACCGAACTGGTTCCGCAACGCAGCAATCGCTTTCATTGCGGGGGAGTCTTCCTGCCGCGATACGAATCGGGCGTACAGGGATGCGCTGATGACGGGGGTGGGAACTGCTTGGTCGATCGCTTCCTGGACCGTCCACCGCCCCTCCCCGGAATCCTCGGCGTAGCCGCGGATCTCCTCGAAATCCGGATCCTCCTTCAGCGCCCGGGCGAGCAGTTCCAGCAGCCAGGAACGAACGACGGTGCCGCGCTGCCACGCGCCGATGACCGCGGGCACGTCGTCGATGAGGTCGGTACGGGAGGCGAGCAGTTCGTAGCCCTCGGCGTACGCCTGCATGAGCCCATACTCCACGCCGTTGTGCACCATCTTCGCGTAGTGCCCGGCGCCGATCGCTCCGGCGTGGACGTATCCTTCCTCGCGGGGTCCCTCGGGGCGCAGCGCGTCGAAGACGGGCAGGCAGGCCGCGACGGGTTCCTCGTCCCCGCCGACCATGAGCCCGTAACCGAGGTCATCCCCCCACACGCCACCGGAGACGCCGACGTCGACGTAGTGGATACCCCGCTGGGAGAGCACCTCCGCCCGCCGGAGGTCGTCCTGGAAATGCGCGTTTCCGCCGTCGATGATGATGTCGCCGGCGCTCAGGAGGCCGGCGAGCTCGTCGATCACCGAATCGGTGACCGCGCCCGCGGGGACCATCACCCACACAATTTTCCGTTCGGGGAGCGCCGCGATGAGGTCGGGGAGGTTGTCGACGTCGGACTCGGCAACAGCGGGGTCATAGCCGGTGACCTCGATCTCGCCGCCGCGCATCCGGCGGCGCATGTTGCTTCCCATCCGGCCGAGGCCAATGAGTCCGATGTGCATGATCCTCCAATTTTCCCGTTGCTTCCGGGATGCTCGCGGCCTACCCGCAAGCGGTCGGTGCTAGCTGGAGAAACGGATCGGCACGAGCAAATACTTGAAATCAGTATCGTGATCGTCGGTTTCGAGGGAATCCTGACCGGTGAAAAGCACCGGCTTCGATCCGTGAGTGAACGAGAATCGAATGAAGTCTGTTTCGATCGCGCCCAGGCCGTCGAGCAAGTAGCTCGGGTTGAATGCTGTTTCGATATCTTCCCCGACAAGGAGTGATTCGAGCGCTTCGGAGGCTTGTGCTTCCTCGCCCTGGCCGGCTTCCAACACGACCTGCCCTTCGGTGAAGGAGAGCCGGATCGGGGTGTTGCGCTCGGCAACGAGGGAAACCCGTTTGACGGCGTCGACCATGGCAGCGGTATTGACCACCGCGTGCGTGGGGGTCTGGTCGGGGAACAACCGGCGTACCGGTGGGTAATCGCCGTCGATCATCGTCGAGGTGGTGCGGCTGCCTTCGGATTCGAAGCCGATGATGTCGGAGTTCTGAGATAAGGAAAGCTCGAGACCCCCACCGCTGTGCAGCGAGCGAGCGACATCAGTGAGCACCCGCGCCCGGACGAGGGTTTCCCGTTC
>CAMXUZ010000090.1 GCA_947251855.1 uncultured Ruaniaceae bacterium | reverse complement strand
GTGCCGCACCGTCGCGTCGATGACGAGCCCTTGGTTCCGACGGTCCTCCGGCACCAGCGCCATTCCGGCCGCCATTGCCGCCCGCGGCTGTCGTTTGGGGAGTTTGCGGCGGCAGAGTTTGGCCGTCCCCGATTCGTACGGGTCGACTCCGAAGATCGCGCGGGCAACTTCGCTGCGCCCCGCGCCGACCAAGCCGGCAAGGGCGACTATCTCGCCGCCGCGGACGTTGAAACTGATGTCGTTGAACATCCCGGTCTGGGTGAGGTTCTCGACTTCCAGCACGACGTCGCGCGGGGTCGTTTCGATCTTGGGGAAGAGGTCGTTCACCTCGCGCCCAACCATCTGGGTGACCAACGCGTCGGAACTGGTGTCCTTGATGGGCGTGGTGTCGATATAGTTCCCGTCCCGCAGCACGGTGACGGTGTCACAGAGTTCGAAGATCTCCTCGAACCGGTGGGAGATGAATACTAGGCCCCGGTTCTCATCGCGCAGCGCCCGGGCAATGGTGAACAGGCGTTCAACTTCGACTCCCGACAACGCGGCGGTGGGCTCGTCCATGATGAGCAGCTTCGCGTCGAGGGATACCGCTTTTGCGATCTCGATGACCTGCTGGTCGGCGATCGAGAGGCCCTCCGCCGGGCGATCCGGATCGATATCCACGCCGAGACGGTTGAACAGTTCAGTTGCTTCTTTCCGCATTGCGCCTCGGTCGATCCGACCGAACTTGGCTACGGGTTGGCGCCCCATGAAGATGTTCTCGGTGACCGACAGGTCGGGAAAGAGCGTCGGCTCCTGGTAGATGACTGCGATTCCTGCGCTCTTAGATTCGGCTGTCGAGGTGAAATCCACCGGTTCGCCATCGAAGATGAAATCCCCGGAATCGCGCTGATAGAGCCCTGCGACGATCTTCACCAGAGTGGATTTGCCCGCGCCGTTCTCGCCGATGAGCGCGTGGATCGAACCGCGGTCGACAGAGAGTGACCCGGACCGTAGGGCTACGACGGAGCCAAAAGTCTTACGTATGTCACGCAACTGCAAGATCGGAGCGGGCTCGTCGCTCAAATCTGGAGACTTCCTCATTGACATCAGTTCCTCTTTTGCTTCGCTGCATCGAGCGTTTTGCTGAATCGTTTCAAGCTTGCTGGTAGCCTGACATGCGGTTTGTATTAGTGTCAAGTCGAAGAAATAATCAGGAACACGTCGGATGAAGGCTTCGAGTTGGCCGGCAGTGCTGCATAGACGTTGGTAAGGAAAGTAGGGAAACACGCGTGTCTGCGAGTGTGCGGGATGTTGCGAAACGAGCGGGAGTGTCGGTAGGCACTGTTTCGAACGTGCTCAATCATCCTGAGAAGGTCTCTGCGGCGACCGTTAAACGTGTCAAAACCGCCATCCAGGATCTCGGCTTCGTGCGCAACGACGCCGCACGGCAGCTGCGCGCCGGTAAGTCCCGCAGTATCGGGTTGGTCGTCCTCGACCTTGCCAACCCCTTCTTCACCGATCTGGGCCGCGGCGTCGAAGCCCGCGCGGACCTCGCCGGGCTCACGGTGCTCGTGGGAAATAGCGCGGAGGACGCCCAGCGCGAGCGGCGTTACTTGGACCAATTCGAGCAACAGCGGCTGCAAGGCATCCTGCTCACGCCTCGCGGCGAGGCGGTGGATAGGCTCGTGCACCTGCGCGAGCAAGGTATCGCCGTCGTCCTTGTCGACCGAGAGGCGGGGGAATCCGGGTTTTCATCAGTGGCGGTTGACGATGAAGCGGGTGGGATGTTGGCGGCCAAGCATCTCTTAGAGATCGGCCGTCGCCGGATCGCCTACGTCGCGGGTCCGACGGCGATTCGCCAGGTTTCCGATCGTCTTCGGGGCTTGAATTCGGCGACGGCGAACAGCGGAGCGAGCGTGGAGGTAATCGAAGTCCCGGCCCTCTCGCTCGCGTGCGGCCGCCGGGCCGGTGACGAGATCGCAGCCCGCCCCGAAAGTGAACGTCCGGATGCCATTTTTGCCGCGAACGACCTACTCGCCATTGGGCTCCTGCAGGGCTTGATGAGTGGTCGTGTCGCCGTGCCGGAAGACATTGCGATTATCGGCTACGACGACATTGAATTCGCTTCCGCCGCAGTCATTCCGCTCTCCTCGATTCGGCAACCGGCCTACGCGATGGGGGAGTCCGCCTTCGATCTGCTTATCGACGAAGCAAACGCTCTCTCCCGTGGGGAAGTGCCGGTCCCGCGTCGCGTAGTGTTCGAGCCCGAGCTCGTGGTCCGTAACTCGACCCGCCCATGAGTCGCGAAGCGGTGCGGGGTGGTCCCCACCCGCATGGCTATCGGCTAGCGCTTCCGCTCGCCAACCCGTTGCCCTCGCGCCTTGAAACGTATCATGGAAACAAGTCAAAGGGGCGGCGCCGAACGCGACACTGTTCGTGGACGGTAAGCGCCACACTAGATGCCACTGGCGGCTGCGTGCTCTCCTCCGGGGAGGGAGATACCGGCTCAGTCTGGGACGATCAGCCGCGGGGCAGAGGACCTTCAATCCGGGCAACGGCGATTTTCACCTCGGTCAGTTCGTCCCTCACTCCAGCAATCTGAGTGCGAAGACTGCTCGTCTCCTTGGTCATATAACTCATCTGCGTATCCAGCGCGTCGAGTTTGTGCTCAACACGGTCATAGTGCGATTGATTCGCCTTCCGGTCTCTCGTCAATTGCTCGCCGAAATCGCTGCTGATGACCTCGGTCTGACGGTGGATATCATCGCGTAGCTTCTCGGATTCACCCGTGATTTCGGCGCGGAAGATATCACCTCGATGTGCAATCTCTGCGCGAAGCTCTCTTCCTTGGTCGGCGATTTCTGCACGGAGGGTGTTGGTTAGGTCGGAGACTTCCTCTCGCAGGGTGTGACCTTGGTCGATGATTTCTGCGCGGAGAGTGTTGCCTTGGGCGGCGAGCTCTTCGCGGAAGATGTCGCCTTGGTTGGCGATTTCTGCGCGGAGGGTATTGGTTACATCGGAGATTTCTGCACGAAGGGCCTTGCCTTGGGCGGTGATTCTTTCGCCGAGGGTGTTGGCTACCTCAGAGACCTCCGCACGGAGAGTGTTGCCTAGTTCGGCGATTTCTACTCGGAGGGCTGTTCATTGCTCTATGTGGTCTTCTCTCAGTCTGACGTGCTCTTCTCGGAGGGAAGCAACGTGCTGCTCAATCTTTTCATCGAGGGAATTCGTCCGATTCTGGAACTCATGGCGAAGCGATCCGGTTTGAGCGCGTAGCTCGCGCATCCCCTCATCGGTTTTCAAGCTCAACGCCACGCTTGCTCCGTCCACTCGACTAACAACCCACGCAAAGCCACCGGCGATCGCGAACAGGAGCCCGACGCCGGTAAAGACTATCGTCAGTGTTTCCGGGGACACGTACACCCTCCTATTGTCGCGACCAACGCCCGTTTTGGCTATCGAAAACATAAGCGATACAGGACGTCGAGACCGTGCAACAGCATCGAGGATGGGGATAAGCAGGGCGGCTGGGGATAGTTGCGGTTCGTGTCGCACCTCGACCGTAAGATGTGCGGGGAGGAACAGGAGAACGAATGCGCTTTATTGCTACCGCTGACTGGCAGCTCGGGATGACCGCGCACTTTTTGGACGACGAGGCTCGGCCCCGGTTCCACCAGGCACGGTTCGACGCCGTCCGCCGAATTGGGGCGCTGACGAAGGAATTGGACGCGCAGTTCGTCGTCGTTGCCGGCGACGTCTTCGAATCCAACCAGCTGCACCGCGCGGTGGTTTCTCGCACGCTCGAGGCGCTCAGCGGATACGAGGTGCCGGTGGTCCTCCTGC